>JAGZEG010000023.1 GCA_018368455.1 Coriobacteriia bacterium | reverse complement strand
CGCGCCGCGGCGACGCGACCGGGCCGCCCGGGCCGCGCCCCCTTTCGGGCCGGGCCGGGCCGCGGGCGGGGCCCCGCTCGCCCAGGGCAGGGGCGGCCGGCTCCCCCTTTGCGCGCGGCCCCTTTTTGCGCGCGAGGGCGCGAGGCCGGGACGCCACCGTCCAGAGCAGAAGGAATCGCCCCTCCTCTGGCCAAAACCGCCCCGCTTTGCGAGCCGACAAGGCCCTCAGCGCGCCTCCGCGCGACCCGCCGAGGCCTCGCTTCGAAAAAGCCGCAGGTCGCGCCGGGCCCGGACGTCACCTCAAAGACCGATCGGGCCCCGCCGGCTCGCAAAGCTGCCCTCTTTTGGCCACGCGGCTGCCGTTTCCTCCTGCTCTGGTCGGCAGAGCCCTCTTCTGTGCGCGTCGGCTGGCCGACGGAGCTCGAAAGCCGCCTCCTATGCTCGCTTCTCCTGTCCTCGTGGCGCGTGGTTTGAGGTAGCATGCTGCTCGTGCGCGCCGAGCGCACGCCACCGCGATCCGTTGCAGGCCCGCCCACGGGAGGCGCTGGCCCGGCGGGCGAAAGGGGACCACCCATGGCAGTCATGAAGCCGTTCCAGCGCGAGGCCATCTTCAGGGAGCTCGCCACCATCAAGGAGCGCAGCCCGTTCTACGCGCGCAAATTCGCCGACGTCGATCTCTCGACGGTTCGCACCCAAGAGGAGTTCGAGCGCCTGCCGTTCTCCGAGAAGAACGACCTGCGCGACGCCTACCCGCTCGGCATTCAGGCTGTGCCTGACGAGGACGTTGTGCGCATCCACTCGTCGAGCGGCACGACGGGCACGCCGGTCATCATTCCCTACACGCAGAAGGACGTCGACGACTGGGCCACGATGTTCGCCCGCTGCTACGAGGCCATCGGCTGCACGAAGCTCGACCGCATCCACATCACACCCGGCTACGGCCTGTGGACGGCCGGCATTGGCTTCCAGCTCGGGGCGGAGCGCTTCGGCGCCATGACGATCCCCATGGGCCCGGGCAATACCGAGAAGCAGCTGCGCATGATGGTCGACTTGCAGTCCACGGTGCTGTGCGCCACGTCGAGCTACGCGTTGCTGCTGGCCGAACGCATCGCCCAGGAGGGCATCCGCGACAAGCTGGTGCTCACGAAGGGCCTCATCGGCAGCGAGCGCTGGGGCAAGAAGATGCGCGAGCGCATCGCCAGCGAGCTGGGCGTCAAGCTGTACGACATCTACGGCCTCACGGAGATTTATGGCCCGGGTGTCGGCGTGAGCTGCGACTACGACTGCGGCATCCACGTGTGGGACGACTACGTCTACCTGGAGGTCATCGACCCCAAGACCGGCAAGAACCTCCCCGACGGCGAGGTGGGCGAGCTCGTCATCACGACGCTCGTCAAAGAGGCCGCGCCGCTCATCCGCTATCGCACGCACGACCTGTGCAGCATCATCCCCGGCGACTGCCCGTGCGGCAGCCCCCACACGCGTATCTCGCAGCTCGTGGGGCGTACGGACGACATGTTCAAGGTCAAGGGTGTCAACATGTTCCCGGCGCAGGTCGAGGAGGTGTGCGCCGCCGTCGACGGTGTGAGCAGCGAGTATCAGGTCATGATCGACCACCTTAACGGCAAGGACATCATGACGGTGTACTTCGAGTGTGACTCCGACGACCAGATGCGCCGCGGGCAGGTTGAGCAGGCCATGCTCGAAACGTTCAAGAACCGCATTGGCGTGACGATTGTGCCCAAGGCCGTCGGCATCGGTGACCTGCCGCGCTCCGAGAAGAAGTCGACGCGCATTCTCGACAACCGCTACTAGGTCTTGCGCCTCGCTCTGATATCGATAGTCCGTCCGTGCTGGCAGGGCGCGTACCACGAGATGTGGTGCGCGCCCTTTTTGGTGGGGGCCGCGGCCCGGCGCGTGCTTACGTCACATCCTTCGTGGAGCAGGCGTGTACGCGTCTCGCCCGCTTCTCGCGTCGCTGAAAGGGTGACGGGCGCACGGGTATAGTCTGGGGCCATCTATGGGCGGCGGTGCTTTTGTGCGCTGTCTTGGGCCGCATTGCCCCTACCGACGAGAGGGAGAGGACACGCAAGATGATTTCGACTGACTTCACGCCCCACGGCGTCTGCTCCACGAATATCCACGTTGAGTTGAGTGACGACGGCTCCACGATCGAGCGCGTCGAGTTCACGCGTGGCTGCGACGGCAACCTGCGGGCCATCAGCAAGCTCGTCAAGGGCATGCCCACCGACAAAGTTGTCGAGCTGCTGGAGGGCAATCACTGCGGTAAGCGTCCCACGTCCTGCGCCGATCAGCTGACGAAGGCCCTGCGCGAGGCTCAGCTCGTTGCGAGCGCGCGCTAGTCTCTCGCCATCCGCGTAATCCTACCGGCCGCCTGCCGAACTCTTCGCTGCGAAATGGTACCGCGTGAGTGTTCTTAATGTGCTAATTTTTACGTCGATTTTCCCGAGATCGCGAGTATCATACGCAACAGTTTCATTGCCATCGTTTCCAGTGCGAAGTGCGAGGACTTACGGATGCTAGTTTCAACTAAGGGACGCTACGGCCTGCGTATGATGATCGACATCGCGCGGCATCAGGGTGAGAGCCGCGTTTCCCTGCGCGAGATCGGTGAGCGTCAAGGCATCTCCGCCAAGTACCTCGAGCAGCTTGCCCGCCTGCTGTGTACGGCGGGACTGCTGCACGGTGCACGCGGCCAGGGCGGCGGCTACCTGCTGTCCAAGGCTCCCGAGGACATCAAGGTCGGCGATATCCTGCGCGCTACGGAGGGCTCGGTCGCACCTGTTGCCTGCCTGGCTCGCGCCGATGTTGACTGCCCGCGCGCCGAGTCGTGCGAGACGCGCGAGTTCTGGGAAGGGCTCGACGCCGTTATCACGAGCTATGTCGACGGGTCGACGCTGGCTGACCTTGCGAGCCGACGCTGCGGGGACGAGGTGAAGCCCGGCCCCTGCCTGGCTTACAACGCAGGTCCGGCCGAGCGCTAAGCGTCGCTTGAGACGTACTTCCGGCGAACAAACACGCCCCGCCCGCATTGGCGCAAGCCATCGCGGGCGGGGCGTTTTGCGTGCAAAGGATCCGTCGGGCGGTCGCTTAGCGGGCGGGAGACGTGAGCGGCTCTTCGCCGAGGTCGCGCGGCTCGGCGGGGTCCAGCGGTAGCTCGTCGCGCGTGATGAGGCCCCGTCCCACCAGATATGACACGATGACGTCCGCGGCGCCTGCGGCGTCGAGGTGCGCCGAGTTGATCGTGAGGTCGAAGTTGTGCGGGTCGGCCCACTTGCGGTCCGTGTAGCGCTCGTAGTAGTTGGCGCGCCGCGGCGAGATCTGCTTGAGACGGGCGCGGGCCTTGTCGAGGCTCAGGTTGTTGCGTCGGGCGATGCGCTCCGCGCGTGCCTGCTCGTCGGAGAGCACGAACACGTTGACGACGTCGATCTCGTCGCGAATGTCGTCGAGCACGTAGTCGGCGCAGCGCCCCACGATGACGCAGCTGTGCTCGCGCGCGATGTGCTTGATGGCGTTTGCCTGCGCGATGAACAGCTGGTCGTCCAGGGGGATGCCCCCCTCGGACAGCAGGCCGTGCGGCGCATACGAGAACAGCCACGACAGCCCACGAGGCACCTCTTCGTCCTGGCGCAGGAACGCTTCCGTGGAGTAGCCCGACGTCTCGGCGGCGAGGAAGACGAGCTTCTTGTCGTAGTACGCCACGCCGAGCTGGCAGGCCAGCGTCGAGCCGATCTCGCGACCGCCGCTGCCGTACTGGCGGCCTATGGTCACGACGACGTTTTTATGGGGCATAGCGCATCTCCTGCCTCCCGCGCAGCGCGGGCATCGTGCCGCCGATCTGCGCAACGGGCGCAAAGTCGGACCCCCGCCGTCTGTTTTGTTGCGGGAGAGGGCCTGGGGCCCCGGGCGTTGCCGCATTATATATGCCTATGGACAAGGCGGGGAGTCGGGAAGGCGAGGTGGCGTATGGCGCATGTGGACGGTGGGGATCGCGAGCCCCTTGCTCCCGAGGATGGCGTGCGCGTCGGCCCCTCTCTGCTGACACGCCGCGAGTTTGCTGCTGCCGCCGCCGCGACTGCTGCCTCGGCTCTTGCTGCCCGGGCGGCGCTTGCTGACGAGCAGGGCGACGGGGAGGCGTCTGCCTCGTCCCTCGACGCCGATGACTCGTCAGCTCAGAGCGGGGAGTCGGCTGATCAAACGTACGACAACGCCATCGACGTGCTCAAGACGTACGAGGACGAGACGGCCACGCTGACGTACGAGCCGCTCGCGACGTTCGAGCTCCCGCTGGGATGCGTCGTGAGCTCGGACTGCGACACGCGCGCCGCCGTTCTACAGGCTAACGACTCCGCCCGACCGCTCACGCTCATCGGGTGCCTCGACTATTCGCTTGGCAACTACTCGATCGTCCTCGACCATCCGCTTGCGGGTGACGGCTATGCCCCAAGCGAATGCCACCTCACGGAACGCGTCATCGCCTGGGTCGAGACGAACAACGCGACGGACGAGTGGGTGTTCTACGCGGCCCCGTTTGATGGCTCGCCGCTGTCGACCAACGAGGACGTCGTGCAGCTGGGCTCGGGTGACGCCGACTGGCTCCCTCCCCAGTTCGCCGTCTGGGAGAACCGTGTCGTCTGGCAGGTCATGCCCGATCCGAACGGGCCCCACGTCACGGAGAGCTCGCGCGCCTATGTCTGGCGGCGTGGTTCGGACTCAGGCGCGCTCGTGTACACATCTCCCGGCCGCTTCGCCTGCGCCCCCTCTATCAGCGAGGGCGTGCTTACGATCGCGCCGCGCGTCAACGCCGACCGGGGCGTCTACTACGGGTTGACGGCCATCGACCTCGACGACGACAACCGCCAGCTCGATCAGCTTGTGCTGCCCATGTCCGTGCGCCCGTTTCTCGCGACGCACATCGGGGACGACTTCGCGTTTTCCATCGAGGCGAACTATGGCTACGGTGGCCTGCTCGGCGCCATGGGCTACCTCATTGGCCCGAGCGAGGGACCGTTTCTGAACGTCGTGCGCGAACCGTCGGCCCAGATTGGCTTCGTGGGCGGCCTCTACCTCGTGCGCAGCCAGCTGATCTACTTCGTCGTCGACGTGCGCGCCAAGCGCTACGGGCGCATATCGTCGGTCAGCAACTGCGTCGACTACGGCGACTATCCGGCCTCGTCGGGCACGTCACAGCTGTTCGTAACGTATGCGACGGTCAAGGATGAATCCTCGGGGATTCCTAGTAAAGTTCTTGTCCGTCTATTTTCGTTAAGTTAGGGTACAATGGTTCGAAGAATCCAGTATTCGGTGGATTCTCAACCTGTGATGTCAAACGCCGCGACTCACACAAGGAGAGTTTGCAATGCCTCAAGATGCCCGCAGGATCCTCCTCGTTGAGGACGAAAAAGCCATTCGTGACGCCGTGACCGCCTACCTGGAGCGCGAGAAGTACTCCGTCGTGGGTGTCGGCGATGGCCAGAGCGCCGTCGAGGAGTTCGAGAAGCATCAGTTCGACCTGGTCATCCTCGACCTGATGCTCCCGAAGCTGTCCGGCGAGCGCGTGTGCCGCGCAATCCGCGATAACTCCGAGGTGCCGATCATCATGCTGACGGCGAAGGGCGAGGTCGAGGATCGCATCATCGGCCTGGAGCTTGGCGCCGACGACTACCTCATCAAGCCGTTCTCTCCGCGTGAGCTCGTGGCCCGCGTGCGCGCTTTGCTGCGCCGTACGCACCTCGACTCCGAGCCTCAGCTCGAGGTGCTCGACTTCGGCGATCTCGTCATCGACGTCTCCGGCCACAAGGTCGAGGTCGACAAGCGCGAGGTCGAGCTCACGGCCTCCGAGTTCAAGCTGCTTACGACGCTGGCGCGTTACCCGGGCCGCGTCTACACGCGCATGGAGCTCGTTGAGAAGGTGCTCGGCTACGACTTCGAGGGCTACGAGCGCACGATCGACAGCCACGTCAAGAACCTGCGTGCCAAGCTCGGCGACGACCCGCGCAATCCCAAGTGGCTTTACACGGTGCACGGCGTGGGCTACCGCTTCGAGGCTCCCAAGAAGGATGCCGCCGAGGCGGACGCCGACAAGAAGGAGTAGCAGGCAAAAGGGGTCGGAGCCGGATACGCGTCCCGCTCCGGTGACGAGGGGCGGGGTTTCGTATGCGTACGGACACGAATGCCAGTGAGGGCGAGACCTCAGAGGTCGGGACGTCCGCATCGTTCGGCCCCACAGTCAAGAAGTCAGGCAAGCGTCGCTCGCTCACGTTCAGAGGGCGGGTGGCGCTTTCTTTTGGCGCCGTGACGCTCGTGACGTCCATCCTGTTCGTTGCCGTGCTCTCCGTGGTGTGGAGCGGCCAATTCAACACGTACACGCGCGACAACATGGAAGCCATGGCGTCATCCGCCGCCGTGTCCCTTGGCCACGAGTACGACCTGCGCAGCTACTGGGACGTGTCTGAGCTGCAGAGCGTGCTGACGGTGACGAACCTGTTCGACGGCGTGGGCATCCAGGTGCTCAACAGCAGCGGCGTGCCCATCTACGACAACACGTGGATCCTCGACAGCGAGGTCTCGCTGGCGCCCGATGCGTCGTCCATGGTGACGGAGCCGATCCTCAGCAAGACAGGCGCGCGCGTGGGCACGGTCAACGTGTGGGCCATGGGCTCCGACGCGCTGCTCACGGCCAAGGACGTCAGCTTCCGGGAGAACTCGCTGTACGGCATCGTTGTGGCGGCGGCCATCGCGCTCGTCATCGCCATCGGCATGGGCTTTGGCTTCTCGCGTGCGCTCACGAAGCCGGTGCGCCGCATCTCCTCGACGGCGCAGATCATCAAGGAGGGTGACCTCACGGCCCGCACGGGCATCACCGGCCCCGACGACATCGGCCAGCTCGGCGAGACGTTCGACGAGATGGCGACCGTGCTCGAGCGCGACCGCGAGCTCGAAAAGCGTCTGACAGCCGACGTGGCTCACGAGCTGCGCACGCCGCTCATGTCCATCATGGCGACGGTCGAGGCCATGCAGGACGAGGTCATGCCGTGCGACCAAGAGCACCTCGCGCTCGTGGACAGCGAGACGAAGCGCCTGTCGCGCCTTGTTGACAGCATGCTGCGCCTGTCGCGCCTCGAGAGCGGCTCGGTACGCATGCACTTCGGGGCGATCGACGTCGTGGACTTCCTGCGCGGGATTGCGAGCTCCCACCTGGCGCTGCTCGCCGGCGCGGGTCTGGAGCTGACGTTCGAGAACCGCACGGGGGACGACGAGTTCGAGGCCGAGCTCGATCGCGACACGATCACGCAGGCCGTGACGAACCTGCTGTCCAACGCCATGCGCTATACGCCGGCGCCCGGTCGCGTGACGATTTGGATCGATGGCGATGAGGACGAGGCACGCATCGGCGTGACGGACACGGGCATCGGCATCTCTAAGGAGAACCTCAACCGCGTGTTCAGCCGCTTCTGGCGCGCCGAGGAGAGCCGCAACCGCGCGAAGGGCGGACTGGGCGTGGGCCTTGCCGTGACGAAGGAGATCATCGACTGCCACCACGGCCATGTCGACGTGACGTCCGAGGTCGGCAAGGGCACGACGTTCACGATCATCATTCCGCGCACGCAGCCAAAGCCTGCGAACGAGTAGGGGCGTTTATCTGCCTGTGGGGGCGCGTTTTGCGCCTGTTTGGGAGGCTTTTGTAGCCGCAGGCCTGGAATCTGGCCGAGATCCGGGCTTGTGTATGGCGGTTGTCCCGCGTGCGTCACGTGCGAGGCGCATCGTCGCAGGTGGACGTCTCGCGAGATATCGGCGGCATGCGGGTCGGGTGCAGCGGTCAGTACACGAGCTCTGTTTCTGACCGCCGAATTGCACTCTGGTTACGAGCGGCGCGCTCCCGGGGATTCCATGGTAAGCTTGCGGCATTAACCTGCTCTCCGTCGATGGGGGGGGGTACTTCATGAGCGCTTTTTCGTCGCACGCCCATGCCAGGGATCCTCGTGCTGGAGTCCCAAGTCGCGTCGTCTGCCTGATCTTTTCGGTATATACCGCTCTGTGCCTCCTCATGCCGTGGTCTCTGTACGTGGGGGCGCCTGCGGGGTCGTCTCGCCGCGTACCTGATGCCGCACTCGAACGCCTGGCTGAGGTGCCGCCAGGCATAGCTGGCGTTCCGGGCGTTGTCGGCGCTCTGGCGGGGGAGTCCATCGGAGCTGCACTGCTCTTTGTGGCGGTCAGCGCCATATGCGCGGCGGCGCTCGTGCTTATTGTCATTGGCATAGTGCGCGTGTTCCGTTTCCGTGGCGGCGTCGGCCTGCTGCGCGGAGGGCTGGGGCTCGTTGCGTTTGCCGCGTTCATTGCGGGGCCGGCTATCTTCATGTTCTACTCCGCCAGGGGCCTGCTCGTGTTCTGGCCGACGTCTTGGCCGATGTACGCGTTCTTCTGCGCCGCGGTTGCCACGATAGCTGCCGCGCGCTATGACCGCCTTGCCGGTCCCGACACGGCTGCTATCGACGTTCAGCTCGCGTCCCAAGGGTATGAGCTCGACGAACGTCGCGATCTCGACGCCGATGAGACGGGCGGTTGGTATGAGCGTGCTGAGTACCTGGAGCGCAGGGGCCGCTCGAGTGGCGCCGTCTTCGTGCTCAGAGTTCTGGCCTGCGTGTTCGGGGCGCTTTGGGTGCTGCTGACCGTACCGATCGCCGCGGGGCTCGTCTCGATCGGCATTCAGGCTGCCGCGACGCTATCCCTTAGTCCGGGTGATGCGCTTCACACTCTCGGCACGATGGTTGCCACGGGCGGGAAGGACCTCGCTGCCTATGTGCTGTGGCTGACGGCGATCGTGCTCGTCGTGCAGGGCGTCCTGTCGTTTGCACGCTGGCGCCAGGGCACGGGGTGCCTGCGCTCTGGCGCTCTCGTCGCGTGTCTGTGCGCTGCGATGGCGCCGGCGGCGATCTATGTCGGCCTGGTTGCGGGGAGCCTGCTGATGCCCGGCCTGGAGAGCGACGTCACGACGCAGGTGAGCATATGGTGGGCGGCCTCGCTCATGGGCCTCGCCCTGCTCGCTGCCATCCTGTCGGGACTTGCTGACGGTATGGCATTTTCGCGAGCTGCCAGCGAGCTCGAGGAGAACTGAGCCCGGGATCGCGAGCCTTCCTTCCTGCTCTAGGGAGTGGCCTGCGGCCGGATTAACAGAAGTGTCCGCGCCTGGGCCGCTGACCCTCGGGATTTTGAGGAAGGCGGGCGGTTTTCGGGCGTGCGGGCGTACCTGCCAGCGGCGGGGCTCTAGAATACGAAGAGGAAAATAGGCGTGCGCTATATCGCCGCGTCGCCGCTTTTGCCTGTGGTGCGCTAGGGGAGACACGGCAGGCCATATCACATTCTTCGTCGAGAGGAGACTCGTCGTGTCAGAGGTGGCTCTGAGGCCCGACTCGCAGGGCAAGGTTCGCGACATGTACGACCTGGGTGATCGCCTGCTCATCGTGGCGACCGACCGCATCAGCGCCTTCGACTACATCCTCAAGGACGAGATCCCGCACAAGGGCCAGGTGCTCACGCAGATCTCGCGCTTCTGGTTCGAGCGCTTTGCCGACCTCGTGCCCAACCACATGCTGAGCTGCGACGTCGCCGACCTGCCCCAGGAGTTCCAGCCCTATGCCGACTATCTGGCCGGTCGCTCGATGATCGTCAAGAAGGCCAAGCCCATCCTCGTCGAGTGCATCGTGCGCGGCTACCTCACGGGCAGCGGCAAGAAGACGTACGACCAGGACGGCACCGTGTGCGGCATCAAGCTGCCGGAGGGCCTGACCGAGGCCTCCAAGCTGGCCGAGCCCATCTTCACGCCGTCCACGAAGGCCGAGATCGGCGAGCACGACGAGAACATCTCGTACGAGAAGCTCGTGGATCTGCACGGCGCCGAGCTCGCCGAGACGCTGCGCGACCTGTCGCTCAAGATCTACACGGCTGCTGCCGACTATGCCGCCGGCCAGGGCATCATCATCGCCGACACGAAGTTCGAGTTCGGCTACATCGACGGCAAGGTGACGCTCATCGACGAGTGCATCACGCCCGACTCGAGCCGCTTCTGGCCGGCCGCGGGCTACGAGCCCGGCAAGGTGCAGCCCAGCTACGACAAGCAGTTCGTGCGCAACTGGCTCAAGGCCAACTGGGACTTCAACGGCGAGCCGCCCGCGCTGCCGGCCGACGTTATCGCCAAGACGACGGAGAAGTACGTCGAGGCATACGAGCTTATCACCGGCACGACCTTCAACCCCGCAGGGAGTCGCTAGTTATGGCACGTCGCAACCCCATGAATGACCGCTACACGAAGGAGAAGGAGGGCGTCTCCGGCGCCACGCGCTCGGGCGCGACCTCCATGAAGCCGGCGCGCTCGGCTGCCTCCTCCGTGCGTATGGCTCCCAAGAAGCCGACGGGCGGCACGGCGCGCACGCGCGCCATGGCCCAGGCAAACATGTCGAAGGACGAGAAGAAGGCCCTGCGCGCGAAGCAGCGCGAGGAGGAGAACACGCTGTATACGGCGAGTTCCATCCTGTGCAACCGCGACGCCAAGTACAAGAAGCTCCGCAAGATCTGGTGGGGCCTGCTCGTGGCCGCCGTCGTGTTCACCGCGCTGTCGTGGGTCACGCTGTCGAGCAACGTGGGCGGCCAGGTGCTGTCCATCGTCGTGCTCGTGCTGGCCTATGCGTCGATCATCGGCGCGCTGGCTATGGACTTCACCGTTGTGCGCAAGCGTCGCAATCACTTCCGCGACCAGGTGAACTCCATGTCGAAGAAGGCTGTCGAGCGCATTATCGAGGAGAACTACCAGGAGCGCATCGCCAAGGAAGCCTCCAAGAAGGCCAAGAAGGAGGCGCGCAAGGCCAAGAAGTCCGCTGCCGAGGTTGACGCCGCGGGCGAGGCTGCTTACGCGCAGGTCATGAACGCCTCGAAGTCCAAGGCTGCGCTTGCCGCGGTCGAGGCCGAGAACGCCGCCAAGAAGAACGCAAAGGGCGCGACGACGGTGAAGGAGGTCTCGCCCGACGCCGAGGCGGAGACGTCCGGTGCCGCTGCAGCCCAGGCTGACGAAGAGGCCCGCAAGGCGGCCGCCGCAAAGGCGGCTCGCGAGTACGCGGCCTCGAAGGGCCGGTAAGACCCAGATGGATGCCCGGGACGCCCGCATCGGTTGCCATGTGCGACTCGGTGCGGGCGTCCTTTTTGTTGTGTGCCCGGTTCGCTCTCCCGAAAGGAAAGCCGCATGGTTCAGCGTATCTTTGTAGAGAAGAAGCCAGGCTTTGACGTCGAAGCGCAGCAGCTCAGAAGCGAGCTTTCCAGCGCCGTGACCGACGGGCTCTCTCCGCTTGCTACGGTGCGCATCGTCAACATGTACGACGTCGAGGGCATCAGCGACGAACTGTTCGAGCAGTGCGTGCCCACGGTGTTCAGCGAGCCTCAGGTCGACAACGCCACGCGCGAGCTGCCGGTCGAGGGCGTGCTGCTGGCGAGCGAGTCCTCTCAGACGCTTGCCCGCGAAGGCCGCTGCGCCTCGGGCATCGTCGCGCTGCCCGAGGACGTGCGCGTCTTCGCCGTCGAGGCCCTGCCTGGCCAGTTCGATCAGCGCGCCTCGTCGGCCGAGGAGTGCATCCAGCTCATCTCCCAGGGCGAGCGACCCACGGTGCGCTTCACGAAGGTCTACGTCATCGAGGGCGCCTGCACTGACGAAGCCCTGAGCGCCGTCAAGCACTACGTCATCAACCCGGTCGAGGCGCGCGAGGCTTCGCTCGCACCGCGCGAGACGCTGCACATGGAGGTTGCCAAGCCTACGTCCGTTGAGGTGCTCGCCGGCTTCCGCGAGCTGAACGAGGACGAGCTTCGCGCGTTCATCGCCGAGCGTGGCCTTGCCATGGACCTGGCCGACATCGTCTTCTTTCAGCGGTACTTCCGCGACGAGGGTCGCGACCCCACCATCACGGAGGTTCGCGTCGTCGACACGTACTGGAGCGACCACTGCCGCCACACGACGTTTGGCACGCAGCTCGATGACGTGCAGATCGATGACGCCGACGTCCAGGCTGCTTTCGAGCGCTACCTCGAGATGCGCCACGAGCTCGGCCGCGACGAGAAGCCCGTCTGCCTCATGGACATGGGTACGCTTGGCGCCAAGTGGCTCAAGCACACGGGCGAGCTCACGAGCCTCGACGAGTCCGAGGAAATCAACGCGTGCACCGTCAAGGTGAAGGTCGACGTCGACGGCAAGGACGAGGACTGGCTGTTCCTGTTCAAGAACGAGACGCACAACCACCCCACGGAGATCGAGCCGTTCGGTGGCGCCGCCACGTGCGTCGGCGGGGCTATCCGCGACCCGCTGTCGGGCCGCAGCTATGTCTACCAGGCCATGCGCGTGACGGGCGCAGCCGATCCCACGACGCCCGTGTCCGAGACGCTGCCGGGCAAGCTGCCCCAGCGCAAGCTCGTGACGACGGCCGCCGCGGGCTACTCGAGCTACGGTAACCAGATCGGTCTGGCGACGGGCCAGGTCAACGAGGTGTACCACCCCGGCTACGTGGCCAAGCGCATGGAGATCGGCGCCGTCGTGGGCGCCACGCCGGCCGATCACGTGCGTCGCGAGGAGCCGGCGCCGGGCGACAAGATCATCCTGCTGGGCGGCCGCACGGGTCGTGACGGCATCGGTGGCGCGACGGGCTCGTCCAAGACGCAGAACGTCGAGAGCATCGAGGAGTGCGGTGCCGAGGTGCAGAAGGGTAACGCGCCTGTCGAGCGCAAGCTGCAGCGCCTGTTCCGCCGCGGCGACGCGTGCCGGCTCATCAAGCGCTGCAACGACTTCGGTGCCGGCGGCGTGAGCGTGGCCGTGGGCGAGCTGGCCGACGGCCTGTTCGTGAACCTCAACGCCGTGCCCAAGAAGTACGAGGGCCTCGACGGCACGGAGCTGGCCATCGCCGAGAGCCAGGAGCGCATGGCGTGCGCCGTAGCCGCGGCGGACGTCGACGAGTTCATGGGCTATGCGCGCGAGGAGAACCTCGAGGCCACGGTCATCGCCGAGGTCACGGAGGAGAAACGCGTCCGCATGAGCTGGGACGGCGCGACGATCGTCGACCTGTCGCGCGCGTTCCTCGCAAGCAACGGCGCGCCCAAGCACGCGTGCGCTCGCGTCGTGCGCGGCGGGGAGTACAGCGTCGACGGGCTCTGGGGCGGTGCGGACGCCTCGCTGGGCGATCGCATGCGCGCGCTTGTGAGCGACCTCAACGTGGCGTCGAACAAGGGCCTGTCCGAGCGCTTCGACTCGACGATTGGCGCGGCCACCGTGCTCATGCCGTTCGGCGGGCGCACGCAGCTGACGCCGAGCATGGCTATGGCGGCCAAGTTCCCGGTCGATGGCCATACGACGACGTGCAGCGGCATGGCCTGGGGCTTCAACCCCTACCTCTCCGAGGCCAATCAGTACCAGGGCGCCTACCTCGCCGTGCTCGAGAGCCTGAGCAAGCTCGTGGCCGCGGGCTTTGAGCGCGACAAGGCCTACCTCTCGCTGCAGGAGTACTTCGAGAAGCTGCGCGACGAGCCGCAGCGCTGGGGCAAGCCGGTCGCCAGCGTGCTCGGCGCGCTCATGGCGCAGGTCGACCTAGGCGTTGGCGCCATCGGCGGCAAGGACTCCATGAGCGGTTCGTTCACGACGCAGGACGGTGCCGAGCTCGACGTCCCGCCGACGCTCGTGTCGTTTGCTGTGGCGACGGGCCCTGCGAGCCGCGTCGTGTCGCCCGAGCTCAAGGGCGTCACGCACCGCGTCGTGCTCATCGAGCCCATGCGCCGCGTGAGCGAGACGTACCTGGCCGACGTGCTCGAGGCGGCCGACGCGGGCGAGGCGGAGTGGGACGGCCCAGCTTCCGCGTGCCTGCTGCCCGACCCCGATGCCCAGCGCGCGACGTTCGACCTGGTGGAGCAGCTCGTGGGCTCCGGTGCGGCGCTGGCCGTGAGCACGCCGGGCTACGGCGGCGTGGCCGAGGCGCTGTTCAAGATGTGCGTGGGCAACCGCATCGGCGTGGAGTTCATGACGCCTGACGAGGGCGGTCTCGGCACGGGTGCCGAGCTGTTCGAGCCGGCGTACGGTAGCTTCATCGTGGAGCTGGCCGACGACGTCGAGCTGCCTGCGTCCGTGACGCTTGAGCTGTCCGGTGCGCAGGGCGACGATGGCGAACCGGTTAAGTTCCCGCTCGTGAGCGTTGTGCCGCTGGCCACGACTGTCGAGGCCTACGTCATGGACTGCCCCGACGCCGACGAGACCATCGACCTCGCTGAGCTGCAGGAGGCGTGGGAGCACGGCATCGAGGGCGTGTTCCCGTATCGTACGAAGGCCGCCGAGGTGCCTGCTGTCGAGCCGGTGACGTACCGTGCAGCCGACGAGGGGCGTGTGCTTGCGAGCTACCATGGGCCGCAGCTTGCGCGCCCGCGTGTTATCGTGCCGGTGTTCCCCGGAACGAACTGCGAGTACGACACGGCGCGCGCCTTTGAGGACGCTGGCGCAGACGTTACGACGTTCGTTGTCAACAACCTGACGCCTGAGGCCGTCGCCGAGAGCTCTGCGGCGTTTGCGCAGGAGATCTCTCGCAGCCAGATCATCATGATTCCCGGAGGTTTCTCCGGCGGTGACGAGCCGGACGGCTCCGCAAAGTTCATCACGGCGTTCTTCCGTGCGCCGCGGGTCACGGAGGCTGTGCGCGACCTGCTGCAGGCTCGCGACGGCCTGATGCTCGGCATCTGCAACGGCTTCCAGGCGCTCGTGAAGCTGGGCCTCGTGCCGTACGGCGACATCGTGGACGCGACGCCGGACGCCCCGACGCTCACGTACAACACGATCGGCCGGCACCAGAGCCGTCTGGCGCGCACGCGTGTTGCGAGCAACCTGTCGCCCTGGCTGTCGAAGTGCTCCGTCGACGACGTGTACACGGTGGCTATCTCGCACGGCGAGGGTCGCTTCGTCGCCAACGATGACGTGCTGGCGCAGCTGTGCGCGGGCGGCCAGATCGCAACGCAGTACGTGGACGAGGCTGGCGTGCCGGGGATGGACCTCGCGGTGAACCCGAACGGCTCCGTGCTCGCCATCGAGGGCATCACGAGTCCCGATGGTCGCGTGTTCGGCAAGATGGGCCACGTGGAGCGCCGCGGCGAGGACCTCTACAAGAACGTGCCCGGCGAGAAGTGGATGCCTATATTCGAGTCCGGCGTCTCCTACTTTGCGTAAGACGCCGAGGCACGGCGTCTACTGCGTTGCCCGGCGGCTTACGTAGCGTTAGTACGCTACGCCGCCGGGCGCCTTGTATCCGCGGCACCTCGACGTCTTACGCGGCGGGTGTCAGGTCGGGCACTCCGTCTGCGGCGTTGGGTCGCCCCTTACGTAGCGTTAGTACGCTACGGGGCGACCCGCCTTGCATCCGGGGCACTGCGGAACCTTACGCGGCGTCTCCCGGGTTGGGCGCGGCGTCTGCGGCGAGTGTCGGGCCAGGAAGGCGCACGCTGCGCCGCGCGGTGTGCTACGTGGCGTTGGGACGTGCGGGGTAGCCTATCTTGCATAAAGGGCGCTGCGAAACGCGCTATGCAGCGCATCCCGGGTCGGGCACGGCGTCTACTGCGTTGCTTGGCGGCTTACGTAGCGTCAGTACGCTACGCCGCCGGGCGCCCTGCATCTGCGGCACCTCGGCGCCTTACGCTGCGGATGCCAGGTCGGGCACTCCGTCTGCGGCGTTGCTTGTCGGCTTGGACACGGTGTGCTGCTGGCTGGGAATACGATGTTTCGGCGTTGAGCCGCCCTGCGTAGTGTTGGTACGCGAGGGCGGCTCTTTTGCATCCGGGCGGCGCCGTGCCATCAGGCGGTTCGCATGGAGCGCGAGGGATGTTCTCTGCACGTTCGCGATCCCAGGGACCGGCTTGGCAAAACCTGCGTGCTGCCCGGCCAAAACCGTGCGGAGTGTATGGCGCGAATGAGGGAGGTGCTGGATCTCGGGTGCCCGACCTCTCGGTTACCTGGGATTATGCCGAAGCCGTGACGCTTCGTCGGGGGAGGTGCCATACACGACCCGCCGGTTTGGCCAGAGATTGGCTCCCTTCTTGCATCCTCCGGAGGCAGCGCAATCAATCCGGGTGCGCGCGTCGCATCTGGCGGGGGCAGACTACGGTGCGAGCGCTTTTTGATGTCGGTTGCATGCCTGCTCGAAGCAGTGCTATCCCAAATCGAGAGGCGCTATACTTATCGTACAGGTGTTCTGCAAGGGACAGAGCGGCGTCCCATGCTATGCGGGGAGGGGGTGACGGATGTGGATTCGTGGCCGAGGTCTGGCGGGGGCCCAACAGCAGAAGAAAAGCCCGCCGGGCATGGTCGGACGGAAGCTTCGGCCACTCCGTCGGCTTCGGATTCCGGCAATCCACCTACCTCCCGTGCCCAGAGGGCCCTCGACCTGTTCACGCGTGGCATCCGTGATAAGGAGGCCCGTCGCTCCGCCTCCGCAGGCGATGACTCCTCCCGGGGAACTCGTCTGGCGCAACGACTCTATGGTGACGAACCCATCCTGCAGACGGCGGCCCAGCTTGCTGCTCGGCAAGAGCGTGAGGCTCGGGAAGCCTATCGTTTCGCGACAGGCCACGAGCCGCAGAGAGGGCGGGGAAGCTTCGACGTGTCTCCGCGGCCGCGGACGCTGGGGGATTTGGCAGGGGAGTGGCAGAGTGATGCAGGCGATCGCCTCGGGCTGCCCGATACGCCGGCTTTAGCCGCTGATGGCGAGCGAGATGGCATGGGCCGCAGGGCGCGTCCGCGTTGGCGGATGACGGGCGGGGCAGAGCGCACAAGTTCGGTCGAGGAGGCTCGCTCCGTGCGGCTTGTACCGCCGCGCCCCTTTGCTGCGGAGGAGCGGATTCCCCCGCGCCCGAGCTCCGCCGGAGCGCAGGCTGGTCAAAGCACCGCTAACCGAGAGACTTCCCACGAGAGCCTGATCGGCATTGGAGCGGGGGACGGCCTGCGGTTCACTCGCTCAGAAGGTACGCCGCGCGCCTCGCGCTACGTGCCGGCGGCTCGGGCACCCGAACGAAACAGCACCTCGTGGGGAGACCTGTGGAGCGATCTGACACTTCCGCCGAGCCTGCCTCCGCAGTACGGCGACGTTCGCAAGCTCGCGCGTGATCCTGAGGCGAGACGCCATTCTGATGCCTGGCTGTTCTGCCGACAGGGCCGTGTGCTGGCCGCCGTTGAGGACGACTGCCCCTATACGGGGACGTTCGAGCGCTACTATCCCACGTACAACGCCATGACTGACCGTCAATTGCGCGGCTATATCACGTGGCGCACCCAGCTGCGTCGGGGAATCGTTACCAAGACGAGTACATCGTTCGCGTTCGTCTACATATACGAGCTGCTGAACGGCATCGGGGTCGACAGCCTTGAGGGCGCCTATCGTGAGCTACGACACTTCTGGGATGAGTATCGTGATCTCGAGTCGGCCGCCGACCGCTATATGCGCACGTGGCTCCGCGACTTCGTTGTCTACCACGGCCTTCCGCGCGCGCTCATAGCCGACGACCCCGCACTCTCCAAGGAGCTCATCCTCGACGAGGCCATGCTCGTGTTGATGGAAGGGTCGCAGCACGCGCCCGACGAGCGCTTCGGCGCATGGGCCACGCTGTCGAGCTATCGCATCCGCAGCAGCCGGTTTTATAAAGAATACCCGACCGACGTGCAGTCCGTCGTGCTGGGCGTTATGGATCGGCTTTCGGCGTATTACGCCAAGGGCTCGCGCAAACACGACCTGTTCGAGACGTTGTTTGGGGAAAAGGCGCGCCTGCCCTATGAGATGTTTCGGGCCTGCGTTTTTCAGGACGAGCCACGCCATTCCGACGCTACGTATGAGCTCGATGCCATCAACCGTTTCACGTGCGCCTCCGGTAACTGGACGCATGAGTGCTACCAGGGGAATCGTCGAGAGAGTAGCAAGCTCGGAAGCATCCTTAAAGAGATCGACGCGCGCATGCGCCTACGCTATGGTTATGCGCATCCATTGCGCGAAGAGAAGACGCCCAAGTATCTGCTGGCGTTCATCGAGAAGGAAATCGACGCGTGGTTGTCGTGGAAAGCCGCGCACGCGCCGCGCGTCATCGAGATCGACCGCTCTAAGTTGGGAGGCATCCGCGGCGACGCTGCCGTCATTCGCGAGGAGCTGCTCATCGACGAGGAGCGTGGCGAGCAGGCTGCGGGTTTTGGGTCCCCGGTGGCTGCAGATGTCCGGGGCCTGTCGGCTGAGAGTGATTCTCCAAGTGGCGATGCCGGCTGTGCCTGTCAGGAAAGTGCGGCGGCGGGAGGTGTGGGAGACCCCGGCGGATCGGTGCCGGCGTCGGTGGCTCCCGAGCGCTCCCGTTTCGAGGAGGGGCCGCTGCAGGCGGAGGAGGCGCCTGCTACAGAGCCTCGTCCCGGCCAGCCGTCAAATCCCAGCGGCATGAGCGTCCAGGAGCTTGCGTTTGTCCGGGGGCTGCTTGCAGGCGACAGCTCGTTGCCGCCGGGGCCGGTCAGCTCCGTTGACATGCTCGTGGATGCCGTGAACGAACGCCTTTTTGACGAGCTGGGCGATACGGCCATTGAGTTCGGACCCAATGGGCCTGCTATCATCGAAGACTATATGGACGACGTGAGAGGAATTGTGGGGGCATGAGCGAGAGCACGGAATCGACCCAAGCGAAGGCTGCGGCATCGGCCTCGGTCAACGTTCCCCGACGCATCGCGGCTGTCATCCTCAACTCTCTCAAGGGTGGCGTTGTCCCGCGCATCGGCCTTCCCTACATCACGGTGGGGCGCAAGGCCGAGATAGAGGCGCTGCTGCACGATCTCGAGCTCGTGTCCGAGGGCGGCGCGTCCTTTCGCTTCCTCGTGGGACGCTACGGCAGCGGTAAGAGCTTCCTGCTCCAGACTATTCGCACGCATGCGATGGGTCGAGGGTTTGTTGTGGCAGATGCCGATCTGTCGCCAGAGCGACGCCTGCAGGGGACGAAAGGTCAGGGGCTTGCGACGTATCGCGAGCTCATTCGCAACCTCTCGACGAAGACACGACCCGAGGGCGGAGCGCTTAATCTTATCCTGGATCGTTGGATCTCCAACGTCCAGAGTGACGTCGCGCTGTCGCGTGGTCTTGCGCCGGACGATCCCGAGACGATGTTTCACGTGGAACATCGAATTCTCGAGACGACACGCAGCTTGCAGGAGCTCGTGCACGGCTATGACTTTGCGCGGCTGCTTGCGATGTACTATCGGGCTCATCTCGAGGGTAACGAGGACACGAAGGCGAACGTTGCCAAGTGGCTGCGCGGCGAGTACCGAACGCGAGCGGAGGCGCGTGAGGAGCTGGGCGTCAACGTCGTCATCACCGACGACGACTGGTACGACTATGTCAAGTTGCTGGCAGCGTTTCTCAAAGGCGCTGGTTACGAGGGGCTCATCGTGCTTGTGGACGAGCTCGTGAACCTCTACAAGATTCCGAATGCCGTTGCGCGCCAGTACAACTACGAGAAGATCCTGACGATGTACAACGACACGCTCCAAGGGAAGGCGCAGCACCTGGGCATCATCATGAGCGGAACGCCCCAGTGCATCGAGGATCGGCGCCGCGGTATCTATAGCTACGAGGCACTGCGCTCCCGTCTGACGCAGGGACGCTTCGGTCGCGAGGGCATGCGCGACATGCTGGCGCCGGTCATTGAGCTCGAGCCGCTGACCTACGAAGAGGTGCTCGTTCTCATCGAGAAGCTCGCGGACATCCACGCCGGGTTCTTCCGGTACGAGCGCACGCTGACCGAGGACGACCTCGTCGAGTTCCTACGGCTCGAGTTTGGCCGCGTGGGGGCGGACACGCACCTGACACCCCGCGAGGTCATACGCGACTTCATCGAGCTGGCTGACATCGTGTACCAAAACCCGCAGGTCAAGGTTGCCGAGCTCCTTGCTTCGGACGACTTCTCTTACGCGACGCCATCTGAGCCAGGAGTTGAGACGGTCGCAGCGACTCCGGTAGCTCGCGCGTCACAAGACTTCGCCGAGTTCAAGCTTTAGGGCTTTACTGGCCGGCCTCTGTCTGGCACAATACTAGAACATATGTTCGAGTACGGCGCACGTGGCAAGGCGTGTGCCGTTGGGCTGATGAGGCTGTCGGGGTCCTTGCGTATGCGCTGCGATGGGGAGGTGCCAGGCGTTATGGGTGTGTTCGAGCGATACGCGCCGTTTGTGCAAGACTTCATCTACGAGCATAGCTGGGAGTCGCTGCGCGCCATTCAGGTGGCTGCGGGCGAGGCTATCTTTAATACCGACGAGAACGTGCTGCTGTGTGCGTCGACGGCCTCGGGCAAGACAGAGGCGGCGTTCTTTCCCATTCTCACGCTGTTCGACGAGGATCCGCCCGCCTCGGTCGGAGCCATCTACATCGGTCCGCTCAAAGCGCTCATCAACGACCAGTTCATGCGGCTCAACGACCTCTGTGACGAGGCTCATATTCCCGTGT
The DNA here is from genome assembly GCA_018368455.1 of Coriobacteriia bacterium. NCBI lineage: Bacteria > Bacillati > Actinomycetota > Coriobacteriia > Coriobacteriia bacterium. Next base: position 8,831 of record JAGZEG010000023.1, on the reverse strand, counting down.
GGCATTGGCATGGCGACGTCGCTCAGTCGCACAAGGCCCGGATGCTCAAACAACCTTCGGGCATCCTCCAAATAACGCCCGAGTCGCTCGAGGCCTTGCTGCTGCACAAGCACGCCGCAGTCGCGCGGCTCTTTGGCGACCTGCGGTTTATCGTCATTGACGAAGTTCACTCGCTGCTGCGCGGCGATCGAGGCGGCCAGACGCTGTGCCTCATCGAGCGCCTTTCGCAGATGGCCGGCGTGAACCCCCGGCGTATCGGTCTGTCAGCGACGATCGGCGATCCTGAGCTTACGGGCACGCTACTGTCGGCGGGATCGGGGAGAGGCTGTGTCATTCCCCAGGTTCAGGAGCCGGGGCGCACGTGGCGCCTGTCCATGGAGCACTTCTTCATCCAAGGTCCGCAGGCGTATCAGACGAAGACGGGGCCGCGCACGCACATCGTTGATGCCCAGGCGTCCGAAGGCCGGCGGCAGGGAGCGGCGCTCACGGCGCGCGAGGCGGCGGGGGAGGGCGGTTCTGGCGGCGAGGCGACGCAAACGGCTGGTGATCCTCTGGCTGGCGCGCGGGCGACGACGGGCTGTGTCTCGTCCATCGCGGATGAGCCCCAAGAGCCGGTGGGTGACTACGACGTCGTGGGTGCTACGCAGCTCGAGGCGCTCGACGCCCGGGTGGGCGGACCGGACGACATCCGGGCCGCCGACGGTGGGGAATGTCATGCGGGCGTCAGTGGCGGCACGTCGCCCGTCGACTACCAAGTCGTTGGCGATTCCTCGGAGGATTCGCGCGGGGCCTCTTCGGCCTGCGTGCCTCACAGGCCTCTGGCAGAGGCGTCGGATACGGCCCCGGAGTTCGCTGACCCCGGCATCGGCTACATCTTTGAGCACACGCGCGACAAGAAGTGCCTCGTGTTCGTGAACTCGCGCGAGGAGTGCGAGACGACGTGCACGACGCTGCGTCAGTACTGTGAGGCAAACGGGGAGCCCGACCGGTTTCTTATCCATCACGGCAACCTGTCAGCCTCCTATCGCGAGACGGCGGAGGAGGCCATGCGCGATACCGAGCGCTCCATGACGACGGTCACAACGGCCACGCTCGAGCTCGGCATCGATATCGGGCGGCTTGAGCGCGCGTTCCAGATAGACGCCCCGTTCACGGTATCGTCGTTCCTACAGCGCATGGGTCGCACGGGCCGCCGTGGGCAGCCGCCCGAGATGTGGTTCGTCATGCGCGAGGACCCGCCCGAGGCGCGCGCCATATTGCCGGAGTCCGTGCCGTGGAAACTCATTCAGGGCATCGCGCTTGTCCAGCTCTACGTGGAGGAGCGCTGGGTCGAACCCCCACGCCCGCGTCTGCTGCCGTACAGCCTGCTCTACCACCAAACGCTGGCAACGTTGGCCTCGTGCGGTGAGCTTTCGCCAGCGGCGCTTGCCCAGCGCGTTCTCACGCTGAGTCCGTTTGCACATGTGAGTGCCGAGGACTACCGCACGCTCCTGCTCCACCTCATCGAGACGGACCACATCGAGCAGACGGAGGCTGGCGGCCTCATCGTGGGGCTTGCTGGCGAGCGCATCACGAACTCGTTCAAGTTCTACGCCGTGTTCCAGGAGAACGAGGAATACACGGTGCGCAGCGAGTCGCAGGAGCTCGGTACGATTGTCATGCCGCCGCCGGTCGGCGAGCGCATCGCGCTTGCCGGCCACGTGTGGGTTGTCGAGGAGATCGACCACAAGCGCCATCTCATCTATGCGACGCAGGTCAAGGGTAAGGTTCCGGCCTACTTTGGCGACTGCCCCGGCGACATCAACACGCACGTGCTCGAGCGCATGCGTCAGGTGCTGCGCGAAGACCTCGTGCCCGCCTATCTCATGCGCAACGCTGTCGCGCGGCTGGAGCAGGCTCGCCACGTTGCGGCGAACTCCGGGGTCGTTGACGAGCCACTCGTGTGTCTGGGCGGGGACATGTGGTGTTTGTTCCCCTGGCTGGGGAGCTACGCGTTCCTCGCTCTCGAGCGCTTCCTCAAGGTGCGGTGCGCATCGCGTCTCGGTCTGCGGGGGCTCGACGCATCGCGACCGTACTTCATGCAATTCAAGATGGCGCGCGACGTGGACGAGGCCGCGTTCTATCGCGTGCTGGCCGACGAGATCGCCAAGCCGCTCGACCCCATGGAGCTCGTCTACCCGGGCGAGGTGCCGTATTTCGAGAAGTACGACGCGTTTGTACCGGAGGAGCTCGTGCGCAAGGGCTTTGCCTGCGGGGTACTCGGCATCGATGAGATGCGTGCGCGCATCGAGGGCTGGATCGCGGAGGGACGGGCAGACGGGGATGGACTCGCGCGACGAGAGGCGTCGGGTTCGGGATTCCGCCTGCCCGATTCTCAAGAACATCCGGTCTGAGTTGGCAACGGCTGGGTACATTAGATGCCGTATCATGATCGTGTGTAGCGGGTGGGTAGGCTGTCGTGTTCGCAAGAGGGCACGGGGCCTTTCTTGAAAGGGGACGCAATGGAACTCTTTGGTATGACAGTCAACCCGGCTGTGTTCTGGGCCGTCGTCGCGGTCATCGTTATTGCCCTCATTCTCGTCATCGCCATTCCGATCTATAAGGGCTACAAGGATGAGATGAAGAAGTCGGCCAAGAAGTCCGGCTCGAAGTCCAAGAGCTCCTCGACCAAGAAGCGCTAACGACACGACTGCGCCTTCTGAGCGCACATCGTCTGTCCGAGAACCCGCCGACGTTGCCAGCTGCGCATGTCGGCGGGTTCTCTCTTTTGCTGTCCCGTGGAGATGACAGCGTTCGATATCGCGTTCGAGCTGGGGGTACATAATCGACGGGAGCTATTGACCCGCTTCGACAATCCGGGGCATGGCCTCGGGAAAGGACGGCATCCATGACGGAAAACTCCGCACACGAGCTCGTCGCGCGCTTTGATGACCTGCAGCGCAAGATCGCGTCGTTCGGCTACGCCCAGGCGCTGCTCACCTACGACGCCCAGACCATCCAGCCCGAGGCGGGTGCGGCGTGCTGCGGCGAGGCCATGAGCACGCTCGCCGGCTGCCAGCACGAGCTGCTCTCGGGTGCGGATACGGGCGAGTTGCTGGCGGCGCTCTCGCTGTGCGAGGACCAGCTCGACCAGCTCCACGTCGATGAGCTGCGCGTCTTTGGGCGCGAGTACGCCGAGCAGGAGAAGATTCCTGTCTCGATGGCCTCCGACTTCCAGCGCCTGCTCACCGAGGCGTTTCCTGTGTGGCGCCGCGCCAAGGCTGAGAACGACTATGCCAGCTGGGAGCCGTATGTCGCCCGCATCGTCGAGGCCATGCAAGCCCAGGCTCGTTGCCTCAACCCCGATAAGGCGCCCTATGACGTGTGGCTCGACCAATTCGGCCGCGGCTGCTCCACTGGGGTGTGCGATCGCTTCTTCCAGACGGTGCGCGAGGCCGTCGTGCCGATCGTGCATGCCATCGCCGCGAAGGGGCAGCCCGATGCTCCCGCCTTCGCGAGCGCGGGAGTTCCGATTGCTGCCCAGAAGGAGCTCGCTGCCAAGTTGTGTGGCGTCATCGGGCTCGACCCGGCGCGCCTGACGCTCGGTGAGACGGAGCACCCCTTCACGAGTGGGTTCTCGCGCGAGGACGTGCGCATCGCTCACCACTACCACGAGCACGACGTACTGTCTGGCGTGTACACGACCATCCACGAGGGCGGCCACTCACTCTACGAGCAGAATGTCGACCCGCGCTACACGTTCACCTGCCTGGCGGGCGGCACGGCGTCCGACATCCACGAGAGCCAGAGTCGTCTCATGGAGAACATGGTGGGCCGCAGCCGCCCGTTCATGGACGTGCTGTTGCCCCTGCTGCGCGAGGCTGCCCCGCAGGCGTATGCCGATGTCACGCCCGAGCAGCTCTATCGCGCTGTCAACCGGGTGGAGCCGGGCCTCATCCGCACGGAGTCCGACGAGCTGACGTACTCGCTGCACATCATGGTGCGCTACGAGGTGGAGAAGCGCTTGATGTCCGGCGAGGTCTCGGCCCACGACGCGCCGGCGCTTTGGAACGAGCTCACGCGCGAGTACCTGGGCGTCGAGGTGCCCGATGACACGCACGGCATTCTGCAGGACACGCACTGGGCCATGGGCTACATCGGCTACTTCCCGTCGTACGCACTGGGCAACGCATACGCGGCGCAGTTCGTAGCCAAGCTGCGCGAGGAGCGCCAGGCTGCGGGCGTCGACGTGGATGCTGCCATCGCCGCGGGCGACGTGACGCCGGTGACGAGCTGGCTGGCCGAGCACGTGTGGCAGTACGGTAAGAGCAAGGACTCGCAGCAGGTTATTGCCGATGCCTGCGGGGCGCCGTTCGACCCAACGCACTACACGCGCTACCTCGAGGAGAAGTACCGCGCTCTGTACGAGCTGTAGGCGATTCGAGCACGCCCATATCGAGCAAGGGCATCCAGGCCCGTCGGAGCTATTCGTCCGGCGGGCTTTTTGTTGCGCATGGCTCATCAAAGAGAAAGAGCAGGTCACGGCTGGAATTTTGCGTTTTTGAATACTGTTACGAACGGGAAGCTGCCTGCCTGCTGGCGAGCACGTCGCGGCTCAACCGGGCGATGGCACTTGGCGGCGGGCCCAAGCGAGTGCATGGAGCGTTTGTGCCATGGTTGTCGAAGAAGCCGTTGCTCACTAATATGAACACTGTTCATTATGAGAGCTGTCGGGTGCCTTGAGCGGATGGGGCGGCTTTCTGAACGCTGATGAGGTGGCGGTTCGAGAGGGCGACACGGGAGGAGGGACCATGGCACGGCGAAAGGCTCTGACGCGCGAACAGGCTGTCGAGCGCGCGTATGCGCTGGCATGCGAGCATGGTCTGGCCGCCGTGAGCGCCCGCTCCCTTGCTGCCGAATGCGGCGTTGCGCCGGGGACGCTCTACAACTACTTTCCCGCGAAGATGGACTTGCTCGTAGCCGTAGTTGGCCGCTTCTGGCGCGAAGAGCTCGGCGATGACATGCACGAGGCCATGGGTCCGGGCAGCGATTACGTGACGTTTTGTCGCGCGTTCTTTTCCGACGTGGCTGACGCGCTCACGCGTTTTCGACGCGACTGGCTTCCACAGCTTGCGGCGTGCGGCGTGAGCATGACCGATTGCCCCGAGGCTATCCGTGCCCTCGATCACATGCGCGCCGGTTTGGTGCGCGTGCTCGAGGGCGACCCCTGCGTTGCGCGCGATCGCCTCGTTGGAGAGCTCGCTCCCGAGCGTATCGCCGACCTCACACTGACGACGATCATGGAGCTTTCCGCCGGCCTCGGTGCAGCGCCTTCCGGATCCGATTCGACCTGCTCCCGGGTCGAGGGGGATGCAGATTCGTCCGCCGCTGCGGCTGACGGCGCCGACTCTGGGGATGCCTCCGTTCGTGTAGCCGATGGCGCGCATGCCAATGCTCCCACGGGGTTTGTTCCTGCCTCCCACACGGATGGCCTTGCTGCATTCGAGACGTTCTGCCGAATGCTACGGATGACACTGTATGTCACCGAGGGACCGGTCTATCGCGATGCGGACGACGAGACGCCTGTTTCGCGCGTGGACAACGAGAAGAAGTCGGGTTCGTAGGGGACGCAGCCGGCTAGTTCTCCTACGTGCATATCTCCTCTTCTCGAAAGGACGTCTTTCCATGTCCCCTCAGCTCATGCTCGCCACGGGCACCATCTCGCTCGCGTTCGTGCTCTATACCGTTGGCGTTTTTTGGGAGCGCGCCGCAGGCCGCCTTCACCTGCCTCATCTCATCGTCTTTTGGTGCGGTCTGCTCTTCGACACGCTCGGCACGACGATCATGGGCGGCATTGCCAGTTCCGGAGCGTCGCTTGGGGCGTCGACCGGTGGCATCAACCTGCATGCAATCACGGGTGCCCTCGCCATCGTTCTCATGCTCTTCCACGCTGGCTGGGCGACGCTGACGTATGTTCGTCGTGACGAGCGCCGCCTGGCGAGCTTCCACCGGTTGAGCATCGTTGTCTGGCTCATCTGGACGGTGCCTTACGGCATGGGCCTGCTTATGGGCATCCCCGCTATCCACATCGACGGTGCGCTTGCGTTCGTGTGCGCGCTGGCGATCAGCCTCGTTCTCGCTTTCGTCTGCCTCGTGCTTCCTCGTATGGTGCGTAGGAGCTCGAGCTGCGTAAGCCGCTAAAGAAATCGCAGGTAAACGTGTCAAGTGATGGGGCGTTTTTTAGATGCAGCTGCTGGATTCTTGTCAACCCCCGCACCCAAATTCATCTTGTTGTGGTCCATCCCTTGACCTGTCTACCGTAGATGGCCGCATAGTGGGATCTCGGTTAGCGCCTCGCTTTCATGCGGGGTCCAAACGTCTGGCGAGCGCGGCCGTCGCAAGGGGACGGCAGCGCAGCGCCACAGCGAAAGGGGATTCGCACATGCACACTCCTGAGGTTTCTCGCCGCAACTTTGTTAAGGGTGCCGCTCTTGGTGCCGCCGCCATGGGCCTGACGGCCGGCGCGACCTCCGCCCTGGCCGCTGAGTCGGCCGAGTCCTACACGTTCGCCGACACGGTGAAGTGGGACGCCCAGTATGACGTCGTCGTGCTCGGCATGGGCTTCTCCGGCATGATCAGCGCTATGGAGGCCGCCGACGCTGGCGCGTCCGTCCTGATCTGCGAGAAGTGCACTGAGGGCGAGTCGGGCGGCAACTCCAAGGTCTGCGGCCAGCTGTTTGCTTACGGCAACGACGACGCCGAGGCCACGCTCTCGTACTACAAGGCCCTCGCCGGCAGCCGTGAGGTTCCCGAGGCCATGATCAAGACGATCGCCGACGGCGTGACCTCCATGGCTACGACCATGAGCGAGAAGTTCGGCATGAACCGCGACGAGTTCGTTGACTGGACGGGCATGCCCGTCATCGGCGTCATGTCGCCCGAGTATCCCGAGTTCGAGGGCTCCGACAAGATCGGCCTGTGGACGACGCACCAGGGCCTGTCCGACAGCTTCCTGTTCCAGTCCATGCGTTCGCGCCTCGCTGACAACTACGCCGGCAAGATCGACGTCTGGTTCGAGACGCCCGGCACCGGCCTGATCCAGGACCCCGAGTCCAAGACGATCGTCGGCGTGACCGTCGACCGCAAGGGCACCGCGCGCAACGTCCGCGCCAACAACGGCGTGTGCGTCTGCACGGGCGGTTTTGAGGACGACGCCAAGATGGTCCAGGACTACCTGGGCGTCATCGACTACGCTCCCATCGGCGGCCTGTTCAACACCGGTGACGGCATCAAGATGTGCATGGACGCTGGCGCGCGTCTGTGGCACATGGTCGCCTACGAGGGCGGCTTCGGCATGAACGGCTGCGGCTACTACACCGAGCCCGGCCTCAACGCTATCCAGGCCGTTACGCTGGCCAAGAACGAGATGAACACGGGCGCCGTGGTCATCGTCGGTACGTGGGGCAAGCGCTTCGGCGACGAGAGCTTCGAGGTGCGCCACGGCCACATGCCTGACGGCAACGGCCTGTGGGAGAACCCGAAGTACCCCGAGAAGATCTTTGCCGTGTGGGACAAGACGCAGTTCGAGGCCCTGAAGGCGGCCGAGCTGCTCAACGCCGACTTCGCCGACTCGGTCGTCGAGTGCGCCACGATCGCTGACGCCGCCGCTGCCATCGGCTGCCCGGAGGAGAACCTCCAGGAGACGATCGACGACTTCAACATGTACGCCGATGCCGGCAAGGACTACGAGTGCGGCCGTCCGGCTGACACGCTGCGTGCCTTCGACGGCGCTGCCTACTACGTGCTGCAGCTGAAGAACCTCATCCTCAACACGCAGGGCGGCCCGGAGCGCAACGAGAACGCCGAGATCCTCGACCTCGAGGGCAACCCGATCCCGCACCTGTACTCCGCCGGCGAGATGGGCGGCATCACGAGCTGCATGTACCAGGGCGGCACGAACGTGGCCGAGTGCTTCATCTTCGGCCAGATCGCCGGCGCCAACGCTGCCGCCGCCAAGGAGGAGCTGCCTGCTTACGCGGCTGCCCCGAAGGTCGAGTCCACGCCGGCCGGCCTGGGCGACGAGAACGACTTCGGCGCCGCTGAGGAGGCTCCTGCTGCCCCCGCCGCCGACGGCGCGCTGACGGGCACGGGCAAGGGCATGGGCGGCAACGTCCCGGTCACGGTGACGCTGGACGCCGACGGCAAGATCGCCTCCGTCGAGGTCGGCGAGAACTCCGAGACCGAGGGCATCGGCACCAAGGCCATCGAGCAGCTCCCCGAGAAGCTCGTGGGCCTGTCCACCGCCGACGAGATCGACGGCGTGGACGGCGTCTCGGGCGCCACGATCACGAGCAAGGCCATCAAGGACGCCGTCAAGGCGGCCATGGGGCTGTAGCCTCCTGATCGGGAGCGGATAGCGGATCCTCCGGGGCCCGCGGGTCGAGAAGGCCCGCGGGCCCCCTGCGTGCGGGCCCCCGTGGGGCGCCGCGCCAACCTGGGGTGCGATGACGATGTCGGAGGCTCGCGGCTCATTGCGCGAGAAGGAGCGGCGGCGCTTCGTCCTACCGTGGTTTTCACGCGTGCCGGGCCCCTTCCTCGCATCCCCGCAGCCTGGGGCGTGACGGTGTGTCGGGGACCCGCGGGTCCCCGTGCGGGAGTCGATGCCCGTCTCGCTCGCGGGTTTTGGTGGTGGGCGCATTCTTCGGTTCTGCCAGCTTTTGCAAAATCGAGCGCTGAAATTGGGCGCGAATTGCGCTCGGGGGATGCGGCAGATTTCTTGGACCAATCCTACACCGGCAGGCCCAGCCTCGCCCTCCTGCCGTCGATCGTCTCGTAGCGGGTCCGGGTGCGCC
>JAGZEG010000022.1 GCA_018368455.1 Coriobacteriia bacterium | reverse complement strand
GGTCACCGTGGCGCCGGAGATGGCGTCGACGCCCTCCACGCCGTTGGCCTCGACGATCTTGGCCGGGAGCTGCTCGATGGCCTTGGTGCCGATGCCCTGGGTCTCGGAGTTCTCGCCGACCTCGACAGCGGTGATCTTGCCACCCTCGACGGTGACCGTCACGGGCACGTTGCCGCCGATGCCCTTGCCGGTGCCCTCGTAGGTGCCGTCCGCGGCAGCGGAGGCAGCCTCGGAGGCCGTGGCGGAGGTGGCGGGAGCGTTGACGAGGGCAACGCCGCCCAGGCCCAGGCCAGCGACGAGCACGGCGGACATGGCGACGTTGCGGAACATGGTGCGATCCATTGGGATCTCCTTTGCGACGAGGGGGAGGGGTGCGCCTGGGGAGGACGCTTCGAATCCATTTCCCACCACGAATATGACGGAGTAGTTTTACCTCACGCCATGCTCCGCCGGGCGCAGCATTTTCACGATAGACATATTCCTCCACGACGTTATCATCATGCTATGCAAAATAACGCATAAAGTCGCCTCTTAGAGCCTTGTATATACAATGTCACTTCAGTTTTCCTTCAGGCTGCGAGGCGCTGTGCATCAGCCCTGGCCCGTCGTGGCGGAAGGGGCTATCCCATGAAAAAGCCCGCCCCTCCCGAAAGGGAAGGACGGGCTGGCTAAACCGAGACGAGTCTAGTGTTCTCGGTGCCGGGGAGTTACTTGGACTCCTTGGCAGACGCGGCCTTGGCGGCCTTGTCAGCTGTTGCGGAGGCAGCCTTGTCCTTGCTGGAAGACGCAGCGGCAGCCTTGCCACCCTTTGCGGACTCGAGCGCCTGATCCGTGGCAGCGAAGATGGCCTTCGACGTCACGGACGCGCCGGAGATGGCGTCGACGCCCTCCGTGCCATTGGCCTCGACGATCTTGGCCGGCAGCTGCTCGAGCGCCTTGGAGCCGATGCCCTCTGTCTCCTGGCCGTCAGCCTTGACATCGGCGATCTTACCGTCCTTGACCGTGACGGTCACCTTGACCGTGGACTCCATGCCCTTGGCCTCGCCGGTGTACTCGCCGTCCTTCATGGCAGCGGCCTTCGTGTCGGCCTTTGCAGAGGTGGCCTCTGCCTTGGCGGACGTCGTTGCAGCGGCGTCGGCCTTTGCGCTCTCGGCGGCGTAGGCGGACGTGGCCGCCATGCTGGCGGCGCCCAGGCCCAGGCCGGCGACGAGAACGGCGGAAACAGCGGCGTTGCGAACCATAGTGCGATCCATGATGAACTCCCTTTTGTTTGATAGGCGTGCGGTGCGGGCCGCTCGGGGGCGTGCTCTGCGTCGTGTGCCTGGTTTCGTGGAACGAGCCTCACTGTAGCCCTTGGATTTGGACTCGCGCTGCCGTTTGCGGCATCGCCACAGACTCGTGACGTTCTCATCACCACAGCGTCATAGAGTTGAAAGTCACTTAAAAAATAGTTTTGCGGAACTAATTTAACTGATAAGTACATTGTACTTACAGGCATACATTGAGAGGAAGGGACGCATTCTCTGAAAGACTGATTGACAAGCTGGCGCGCAGGCGGGATGGCCGAACACCGTGCCCGCACGACGACTCGGGTTTCTCTCCGGAGTCCCGCGGTGTTCATGCGCTCGCAACATGTGCGAAGATACCGTGGAGCTGGGTAATTGAACCTGGCGATTTGCTGTGATAGCCTCAGCTCACAGGTGACAAAGCCCCTCTTTTCATTGTATTGTGGCCGGGCATGCGCATGGGGCGCGTGCCTAGTGGATATTGGCCCCCGAGACTTGGTTTTCCTCGCGTCGGCCTGTCGGCGAGCGCCCGGCACATCGGGTAGCGCACGGCGAGCAGGCGCACGGCGATGATCATGACGATCGGGGCCCCGGTTGTGTGAAAGGGGTCCACCCTTGAGTGAGCTTAAGAACCCTTCCGTCTTCTCGCTGGACGAGATCGACGATAAGGAGATGAACGGCCTCGTCGATAACACGATCATCGACTTTGACGAGGGCGACATCGTGAAGGGCACGATCGTGAAGATCGGCCATGACGAGGTCCTGCTTGACATCGGCTACAAGTCCGAGGGCGTCATCCCTGTGCGCGAGCTGTCCATCCGCAAGGACGCCGACCCCAACGACATCGTCTCGCTGGGCGACCCGGTCGAGGCCCTCGTTCTCCAGAAGGAGGACAAGGACGGCCGCCTCATCCTTTCCAAGAAGCGCGCCGAGTACGAGCGTGCCTGGAACCGCATCGAGGAGAAGTTCAACGCTGGCGAGAACGTCGAGGGCGAGGTTATTGAGGTTGTCAAGGGCGGCCTGATCCTCGACATCGGCCTGCGCGGCTTCCTGCCTGCCTCCCTCGTTGACCTCCGTCGCGTCAAGGACCTCAACGCCTACATGGGCACGCGCATCGAGGCCCGCGTCATCGAGATGGATCGCAATCGCAACAACGTCGTTCTCTCCCGTCGCGTGGTCCTCGAGGAGGCCCGCAAGGAGGAGCGCGCCGAGATCCTGTCCAAGCTCAAGCCGGGCATGCGTCTCAAGGGCACCGTCTCTTCGATCGTCGACTTCGGCGCCTTCGTGGACCTGGGCGGCATCGACGGCCTCGTGCACATCTCCGAGCTGTCCTGGAACCACGTCAACCACCCCTCCGAGGTCGTCAAGGTCGGCCAGGAGGTCGAGGTCGAGGTGCTCGACGTCGATATGAACCGCGAGCGCATCTCGCTGGGTCTCAAGCAGACGACCGAGGATCCGTGGCGTTCGCTCGTCAAGAAGTACCCGGTCGGCGCCATCGTCGAGGGCAAGGTCACGAAGCTCGTTCCGTTCGGCGCCTTCGTGGAGCTGGGCGACGGCATCGAGGGCCTCGTGCACATCTCCGAGATGGCCAAGCAGCATGTCGACCAGCCGAGCCAGGTCACGCACGTCGGCGAGACTGTGCACGTCAAGGTCATGGAGATCGACCTCGACCGTCGTCGCGTCTCCCTGTCGATGAAGGCCGCTGCCGAGACGCTCGGCTTCGAGGTCGAGGTCACGCCGCTCGAGCCGAAGCCCGAGGACAAGGCTGCTGAGACCCCCAAGGCCGAGGCTGCCGAGGAGCCCGCGGCTGAGACCGAGGCTGCTGCCGAGTAAGTTCGGCATGCGCATCACATGCGAGAGGGCAACGCTGACGTAATTCACGGCAGCCCTTCCGCTGAGAGGCATCATAGGGGGCGGGTCATCCACGCGATGACCCGCCCCTTTTACTGCCAGGCGCGCGAGATGGCCTGATGAGGGCATTTTGCGGGAAAGGGACGATCCATGAGTACGCATGCCATCGAGAGCCTGGACGACGAGCGGCTTGACGCATACGCCCGCCTGACTGAGGCTCAGCTGCGCAACAAGCTTGAGCCGGAGAAGGGCATATTCATCGCCGAGTCGTTCAAGGTTATCGACCGCGCGCTGGAGGCCGGATACGAGCCGGTGTCGCTTCTCGTAACGCCGCGCTGGCTCAAGGAGGCGGAAGAGTGCGCCGTCGTTGCCGAGGGCAATTTCGGCGCGGAGGTTCCCGTTTTCGTGGCGCCGATGGAGGTGCTGCGCGACCTCACGGGATTCAACCTGACGCGTGGCGCCCTGGCCGCGATGCGGAGGCCACCCTACCCTCCGCTCAAGCAGGTGCTCTCGGGGGCTCGGCGCATCGCGGTTCTCGACGGCATCGTCGACCACACAAACGTCGGCGCCATATTCCGCTCGGCGGCAGCGCTCGACGTCGACGCGGTACTGACGACGCCGACGTGCTGCGATCCGCTCTATCGTCGTGCCGCCCGCGTCTCCATGGGCACGGTGTTCCAGGTGCCCTGGACACGTATCGGGCAGAGTGTCGCCGACTGGCCGGGACCTGGCATAGAGCTGTTGCACGAGGCTGGCTTCACGGTGGCAGCGTTTGCGCTCAAGGACGACTCGCTAAGCCTCGCTGACCCGCGCCTGCACGACTACGATAAGCTCGCCATGGTGTTCGGCACGGAGGGCGACGGCCTGTCACGCGAGGCCATCGAGGGCTGCGACATCACCGTGAAGATCCCGATGAGCCACGGTGTTGACTCTCTCAACGTGGCAGCGGCGTCGGCGGTGGCGTTCTGGGAACTTTGTAAGCATTCGTGCTAAGTGACGGCCGGGGCTGTGGCACCCCATCTGCCGCGTTCCCCGGCGACTCACGTATGCGCAATACGCCTCGTCGCCGGGCGCCTCGCATATGGGGCACCACAGACCCGGCTAACGAAGTCGTGTTGGGTGACGGCCGGGGACCACAGTGGCGCATCTGCTGCGTTTCCCAGGGGCTCACGTATTCCAATACGCTTCGCCGCTGGGCGCCTTGCATCTGCACCACTGTGGCCCTGGCTAACGGTGTCGGGGATGGCTTGCTGCCGCACGCTCTTCGGGGATGGCCCGAGGCGCTTCGCTGTCGGGCGATTCGGTGCTTTGCCGTCGCTCTCTCAGTGTAAGCGCTGTGTAACGTTTGGTGCGCTTGCGCATTAGCGTTTGCCGTCTGCCCTGTGTTGCTTCGTTGCGCTGGACAAACTTCCTGCTTCAGGCGTTAGAATGAGGTTCCGACGGGCTCAATTGACCCGCTGTATTCCCGAGCGTCGTTTAACGAGAAGGGAACCACGTCATGCAGGATAGTGTCGCCTCTGGTATCTCCCGCCGTTCGTTCATCGCCTCCGCCGTCGCGGCGGTCGCGGGCCTGGGCCTCGTGGGCCTGAGCGCCAACGGCACGATGGCCCTTGCTGAGAACAAGGCTGTCGACAAGCTGACCATCGCCTTCGTCCCCTCGCGCGAGCCGCAGGATATCATCACGGCTACCGACCCGCTGAAGGAGCTCCTCAAGAAGGAGCTGGCCAACGTTGGCTATGACGTCAACACCGTCGACATCTCGGTCGGCACCTCCTACGAGGCCGTGGGCGAGGCCCTGTCCGCCGGCACGACCGACCTGGGCTTCATCCCCGGCGGCACGTACGTGCTCTACGACGACGGCTGCGACCCGCTGCTGACCGCCACGCGCGACGGCCTGTCCATCGACTCGGACAAGGCGAAGGACTGGAACGACAACAAGCCCACGAAGCCCGTCGAGCAGCAGGTCACGAGCTACCGCGCCCTCATCATCGCCGGCCCGTCGGCCAAGGGCAAGGAACTCGTCGACAAGATCCAGTCCGGCTCCGACCTCAGCTGGGATGACATCGCGGGCGCCAACTGGGCCGTTATGGGCTCCTCCAGCCCCGCCGGCTACATCTACCCGAGCCTGTGGCTCAAGAAGACGTACGACAAGATGATCACCGACCTGCCCCACGCCGTGCAGTGCGACTCTTACGGCAGCGCGTTCGCCCGCCTCGCCTCCGGCCAGGTCGACGTCCTGTGCACGTATGCCGACGCCCGCCGCGACTATGAGTCCAAGTGGAACGACGAGTACGCGATGAGCGGCTCCATCTGGGACGACACCGGTGTCATCGGCGTGACGCCCGCCATCTATAACGACACGATCAGCGCCTCCAAGACCTCCAAGACGCTCGATGATGACTTCAAGAAGGCCATCCAGCAGGCCTTCATCAACATCGGCAACACCGAGGAGGGCAAGCAGATCATCTCGATCTATGGCCACAACGGCTACGTCGAGGCTCACGCCGAGGATTACGACTTCGAGCGCGAGGCCCAGCAGATGCTGAAGGACATGAGCTCCATCGACAACCTGCAGGACAAGGGCGCCCTTGACGCCAGCGCCTCTGCGGCCGCCGACTCCGCCAAGAACGAGTAGGCTTACCCTACCCGACATTTCGCACGGCAACGGCGCGCCCGAGATAGGAAGCACGGCTTTCTCGGGCGCGCCTTCTTGTACAGACTCACATCCCGATGACGCGAGAGAGCCAAGATGATTGAGTTCAAGGACGTGTGCAAGCGCTATCCCAACGGGTACATGGCGCTGAAAGATATCAACCTGACGATCAATGACGGCGAGTTTGTGGCCATCATCGGCTTGTCGGGCGCTGGCAAGTCCACGCTGATCCGCACCATCAACCGCATGCACGACATCACGAGCGGCACGTTGACGGTCGACGGCACGGACGTGCAGAAGCTGCGCGGCAAAGAGCTGCGTCGCTTCCGCCGAGGCATCGGCATGATCTTCCAGTCGTTCAACCTCATCACGCGCACGACGGTCATGAAGAACGTCCTGACGGCCTTCGTGCCCGACCTGCCGTGGTTTCGCTCGACGTTCGGCATCTTCACGAAGGACGAGAAGATGCGCGCGCTGCAGGCGCTCGACACGATGGGCATTCTCGACAAGGCCTACGTGCGCGCCGACCAGCTCTCGGGCGGCCAGCAGCAGCGCGTGGCCCTGGCTCGCACGCTGACGCAGGACCCCAAGATCATCTTGGCTGACGAGCCGGTTGCCTCGCTCGACCCCGTCACGGCCAAGCAGGTCATGGACGACTTCAAGCGCATCAACCGCGAGACGGGCATGACGGTGCTCATCAACATCCACCACGTCGACCTGGCGCTGCGCTACTGCACGCGCGTTGTGGGCATCCGTGCGGGCGAGATCGTCTACGACGGCCCGACGGAGCAGGTGACGCAGGAGGTGCTCGACGCCATCTACATGGGCGGCAAGGACGACGAGAACCCCGCTGACCTGTCCGAGGTCCTGCCGGCCGACGCCATGGCACAGGTCGGTGCACACGAGGCCGCCGCGGCGAAGGCGGTGGAGGCATGAGCAAGGACGTCGCGGCCGTCGGGGGGCGCGTTCCCCTCTACGACCGCATATTCAAGCCGAAGGTGACGACGCTGCCCAACGGCAAGACCGTCTCCAAGCCACGTACGCGCGCCCCGTTTGTCATTGCGTTCCTCGTCATCATGTGGGTCATCTCTGTGAGGGTGACTGGCTTTGACATGGCGATACTGACCGAGCGCATCGGCCAGTTCTTCACGATCCTTGGGCAGATGTTCATGCCGCCTAACTGGTCGTACATGCCTGCCGTGTGGGAGCCGCTGTTTGACACGATCAAGATGTCGCTGCTCGGCTCCGTCGTCGGCGGCCTGGCCGCCATTCCGTTTGCCATGCTCGCCGCCGCAAACATCGTGCGCAACCGCGTCGTCGTGACGATCGTGCGCCTGTTCCTCTCCATCGTGCGCACGGTCCCGACGCTCGTGTCGGCGCTCATCGCGACGTACATCTTCGGCCTGGGCACGCTCGCGGGCACGACGGCCATCGCCATCTTCACGTTCTCCTACGTGGGCAAGCTGCTGTACGAGAACATCGAGACGGCGGACATGGGCCCGTTCGAGGCCATGGAGGCCATGGGCGCGACGCGTATCCAGGCGTTCATGCGCGCCATCGTCCCGCAGGTCATGCCGATCTACCTCTCGAACTGCATGTTCTGCTTCGAGGGTAACGTGCGCTACGCTGCCATCCTCGGCTACGTCGGCGCCGGCGGTCTCGGCCTCATCCTGAACGAGAAGATCGGCTGGCGCGAGTACGACAGCGTGGGCATGGTGCTCATCGCCCTGTTCGTGACCGTGTTCATCATCGAATATACGAGCCGCGCCATTCGCCGGCGCCTGAGCTAGGGGAGGCACGCTGTGACTGATACCATGACTGCCCCCCTGAGCGGGGCTCCCATTGCGGGCGGCGCGCCCGACCCCAAGCCCACGCGCAACCGCATCCTCGAGGCGTACGAGTCGCGCCCGAAGCGCTGGGTGTTCGAGCTGATCGTCGCCCTCGTCGTTGTGGGCCTGCTCATCTGGAGCGGCAGCGCCGTCGAGACGAGCGGCACGACGCAGAGCGGCGCCGTCATCGCCATGCGCATCCTGACGGGCATCGTCCAGCCGGATACGAGCCTGCTGTTCAACCTGACGACGACGGGCGTGCCCTACCTGCTGCTCGAGACGATCTGCATCGCGTTCCTCGGCACGATCGTCGGCGCCATCATCTCCATCCCGCTGGCGTTCATCTCGTCGCGCAACCTGACGGGCCCCGTCGTCTCGTTCATCGGCCAGCTCGTCATCATGGCCATCCGCACGATCCCGGCCTTCGTCTATGGCCTCATGTTCGTGCGTGTCACCGGCCCGGGCGCGTTTGCCGGCCTCATGGCCATGGGCCTGTGCTCCGTGGGCATGGTGAGCAAGATGTACATCGAGGCCATCGAGGACCTCGACACGCGCGTGCTCGAGTCGCTGTCGGCGAACGGCTGCTCGACGTGGCAGAAGATCCGCTACGGCGTGCTGCCCCAGCTCATGCCGAACTTCGCGTCCATCGCGATCTACCGCTTTGACATGAACCTGCGCGACGCCACGATCCTCGGCCTCGTTGGCGCCGGCGGCATCGGTGCCCCGCTCATCTTCGCGATGAACAGCTATCGCTGGAACGAGGCGGGTGCCATCCTCGTCGGTCTTGTCGTGCTCGTGCTCATCGTTGAGTTCATCTCCACGAAGATCCGCACGAAGCTCGTGAAGGGCTGCTAGCGTTTGCGGCGTCGGGCCTGCGAAGACGTGGGCTCGACGCCGTTCGTGGTACATCATGAGGTATCGTCGGGGGCCGGCTCGCGCACGCGCTGCGCGTCACCGGCCTTCGCCTTGTATCTGCCGCACGTGAGTGACGGCGCCCTTTTACGCCCCCTGTCGGGCGAGGGACGGGCGCCTCGTTTCGAAGGGATTGCCATGAGCGCGGGACTCACCATTCTGTACGTGTCCGACACGCACGGCCGCGTGCTGCCGGTCGACTATGCGACGGGACAGGCGGCTCCCGGTGGCCTGCTCGGCTTTGCCGCTTGCGCTCGGGAGGCCCGCCGCACAGCCGAGGACGCCGACGTGCTCGTCATCGACGGCGGCGACTCGCTGCAGGGAACGCCGCTCATCCAGCGTTACCTCGCCGATCCCGAGCGCTGGGAAACGCACCCGGTCGCGGGCGCGTTCAACGAGGCGGGCGTTGACTTCTTCACGATGGGCAACCACGACTTCAACTTTGGCTACGAGCCCCTGGCGGCCTACCTGCGCGCCATGGAGGGGACGTGCGTGTGTGCCAACGTCGAGGACGAGCGCGGTGAGCTGCAGTTCGTGTCCCATGCTGTGCGTACGATGTCCAGTGGCCTGCGCGTTGGGGTGACGGGCGCTGTGACCGACTGGGTCAACGTGTGGGAGTCCTCCCACGGCGGGCCTGAGGGCGTGCGCGTGAGCGACCCGCTGCCGGCCCTGGCACGCGAGGCTCAGGCGCTGCGCGACGCCGGGTGCGACGTGCTTGTGTGCGTCTACCACGGCGGCTTCGAGGACGACCTGGCGAGTGGCGCCACGCTTGAGACGTCTGGCGAGAACGTGGGTTGCCGCATGGCGCGCGAGCTTGGGTTCGACCTCGTGCTGACGGCGCACCAGCACCGCGAGGTCGAGGGCGTGCGCATCGGTGACGCCTGGTGCGTCCAGCCGGGATGCAACGCGCGCAAGTACCTCGTGGTCGAGGGCTTGCGCGAGGGAGGGGACTGGTCGTTCGCCTCGCATTTTGAGGACATCCCCGCTGTCGAGGTGGACGCTTCGACGCACGGCGAGCTGCTGACGCTCGAGGGGGAGGTGCAACGCGCTCTCGACGAGCCGATCGGCGAGCTTGCGCACGATGTGCCCGCCTTTGGGATGCTCGAGAGCGCCCTGGGCGGCAACCCGCTAGCTGACCTCATCAACGCAGCGCAGCTCGAGGCCGCCCGTCGCGGGGTGGGAGACGTGCCGATGTTGTCGTGCACGGCGCTTGCCAACGCGCCGGTGGGCATGCCGGCGCACGTGACGATGCGCGACGTCGTGCGGTTGTATCAGTTCCAGAACTCGCTGTCCGTGCTCGAGGTGAGCGGCGACGACCTGCGCCAGGTGCTCGAGCGCTGCGCCGCCTACTTCGCGCTGGACGAGGTGGGGGAGTTCGCTATTGCGCGTGAGTTTATCGACCCGAAGGTGCAGCACTTCAACCACGACTACTATGCGGGGCTCGACGTGGGGATCGACGTCTCGCGTCCCGTGGGGCAGCGCGTCGTCTCGCTGCGCCTGACGGACGGGACGCCTATCGATCCTGAGGGGCGTTACCTCATGGCGATGAACGACTACCGTGCGACGGGAACGGGCGGCTACGACTGCCTGCGCAACGCGCGTACGGTGTGGACGGGCAGCGACTCGGTGCCCGACATCATCGCGAGCTACATAGAGGGTCACTCGCCGGTGACGCTCGACCCGCTGGGCCGCGTGGAGGTCATGCGGTAGATCGCGCCAGAGTAGCCTGGGCGAAACGCGGGGCCGTGCGGTTCGGACGGCCCTTCGCTGCGCGTGGGCGCCGGCTTTTCGGCCGAGAACCGAGCTCGTGTATGCCCGGGGTGGCCCGGACGCCAGCGCAGGAAACGCGGGCATCCGGGTCACCTGCGGTTTTGTCGCGAGGCGGCTACGCGCTCTCGGGTGGCCAGTTCACGGCGCGGCTTTCTGGCCAGAATGAGCGCCCGGCCGTGCAAAGAAAGGCTTACGGGGGCGGTGCACATCCTGTCTAGCCGGATTTCCCGGCAAGGACGGAGGTGCGCTGAGCGTTGCGAGGCTCACCGGCCTCCTCCTACGCAGGCGCTATCGGCGTGCTGCCAGCGTGATTCCCGCTGCCTGCAGGGCCTCGCGCACGCCGGACGCGAACGTCAGCGCCGTCGCCGAGTCTCCGTGGATGCACACTGTGTCGCAGCGCACGGGCACAACGGTCCCGTCGATGGCCTCGACCTCGTGCCGCTCGACGGCGCGGATGACGCGGGCGGCTGCGAGCGCGGCGTCCGTCACCATGGCGCCGTCCTGCCCGCGCGGCACGAGCGTTCCGTCGCTCCGATAGCCGCGGTCGGCAAAGAACTCTTCTGCCACGTGCAGCCCGGCGGCCCTGCCGCGCTCGGCGGCGACGCTTCCTGCGAGCGTCACGAGCACGAGGCCCGGGTCGAGGTCGCGCACGGCGGTGGCGACGGCGTCTGCCAGCGAGGCGTCGCGAGCGCATGCGTTATAGAGGGCTCCGTGCGGCTTGACGTGGGCGAGGCAGACGTCCTGGGCATGGCACATGCCCTGCAAGGCGGCCACCTGGTACTGAACGAATGCGTAGACTTCGCGCGGGGAGAGCGCCAGAGCGCGACGGCCGAAGCCCTGCAGGTCGGGATAGCCGGGATGGGCTCCGACGCTCACCCCGTGTTGTCGGGCGAGCTCGATGGTCGCGCGCATCGTCATCGGGTCGCCGGCATGCATGCCGCAGGCGACGTTGACGCTCGTGACGAGCGGGAGCACCTCCTCGTCGCGCCCCATGCTCCAGGCGCCGAAGCTCTCGCCGAGATCGCAGTTCAGGTCGACGCTGCGGGTGTTGCCGCTCATTACGCACGCTCCTTCCGGGGATGTTCGCGTTCGGCCTCGCGCTCGATCGCGCTACGCAGGCCGTGCAGGTAGGCGGCATCGTCGCGCAGGAGCTGTTGTGCCAGCGTGACGTCTATGCGCTCAAAGCGCAGAGCCCGACCCGGCGTGCACTGCACGAGGCGGGGGATGTCGCACAGAGCGACGGTGCCGATCTTCGCATAGCCGCCCGTCGTCTGGTGGTCGGCGAGCATGACGATGGGCTCGCCGTCGGGCGGCACCTGGATCGTCCCGAGCGCGACGCCCTCGCTGACGATGCCGCCCTCTCGCGCCAGGCGTACGCGCGGCCCGGACAGGCGATATCCCATGCGGTCGCTGCGCCCCGTGACCTCGAACGGTTTCTCCCAGAACGAGGCGAGCCCCTCGGAGGTGAACGCGCTCGTGTCCTGTGCGGGTACGACGCGCACCCATGTTGTCGGGGCGTCCCAGCCATAGAACGCGTCCTCGGCGAACACGGCGCGCGCTCCCATGGCGGGCAGGGCCTTAGCGGGGGCCTCTGTGGCGAGCGGCACGACGTCGCCGGCCTGCAGCCGCCTGCCGTCAAGGCCGCCCAGCCCGTAGCGCACGCTCGTCGCACGGCTCCCCATGGCGGGGGCCGTCCCGATACCGCCGCCTGCCACGGCGAGATAGCCGAACTGGCCGCGTCGCGCCGGTCCCACGCGCAGCGTCGCGCCGGCGTTCACGCTGAGCGCGCAGTTGGAGGCGACGGCGCTCCCGTCGAGTGTGGTCCGGACGTCCGCGCCGGTCAGCGCGATGACGGCGGGCTCGTCGAAGCGCAGCTCGGGCCCGGCGAGCGTGAACTCGAGCACGGCGGCGTCGCGGTCGTTGCCCACGAGCACGTTGCCCAGCGCAGCGGCGCGCCAGTCCATGACGCCGGCGGGGGAGAAGCCGCGATCCTGGTAGCCGATGCGGCCTCGGTCCTGGACGGTCGTGCTCGGGCCGGGAGTGATGACGTGCAGCGCCATGTCAGCGCCTCCCCTCGGAGTCGGGTATGTGGGCGAGCGGCGCATCGGTGCCGGTGCAGGCCCGCGTCTCGGGGGCCTTCTCGCACACACCTGCCGGAAGAGCCTCGCTGCAGCGCTCGCGTACCGTCAGTACATCTTCCCCGCAGGCGACGCGCTGCACCATGGCGTCGTACGTCGCACGGTTCACCTCGTAGAAGCGCAGCTCGTCGCCGGGGGCGTACGGGATCGGCTCGGCCTGCTCGGGACGGTAGAGCCGTGCGGGCGTGCGACCGATGATGCGCCAGCCTCCGGGGGAGGCGAGGGGGTAGAGGCCGGCCTGCGCGCCCCCGACGCCGACAGCACCTGCGTCGACGCGCGTGCGCGGCACGGCGAGGCGCGGCGTCTCCAGGCGCGGGTCCAACCCGGTGAGATAGGCAAAGCCGGGCAGAAAGCCCAGCATGCAGACCTGGTAGCGGCCTGCGGTGTGCAGGCGGACGACGTCGGCGGGTGCCAGGCCGGCATGGGCGGCGACGTCCTCGAGGTCGGGCCCGAGCTCCTGCCCGCCGTAGCACACGGGTATCTCGACGATGCGGCCGGGCGCGGCGTCCGTGGCGGACAGGTCGTGCAGACAGGCGCCTATCTGGGCACTGAGCTCGGAGTAGGAGAGGTCGAGCGGGTTGTAACACACCATGAGCGTGCAGTACGCGCCGATGATCTCCGTGACACCCGGGAGCTGCGCGGCGACGAGGCGTGTGTGTGCGGCTCGCACGAGGGCGATGAGCCGAGGGTCGATGGCGTCGCCGAAGCGCACGACGAGTGCGGCATCCCCCTCGGGAGCGATGCGGTAGAGCTGGGACACGGTGGGGCTCCTTGCGATACGTGAGCGGCCAAGATGCCGGAATGTCCCTATGGTAGCGCAAACGATTACCGCAGGTTTCGCGATGCCTCGGGCCCCGCACGCTCCCGACGCTCTACAATCAGGGAAAGGATGCGACATCTGCGGCGCCGCATCGGGCATGTTTGAGATACCCGGACAGGAGCTTTCGCGCTGGCGACGGCCTCTGCGGCGGCGTCTTGGACGTGGATATTTGGACAACGAGTAACGGAGGGCGCACGTGTACACGCTGTTTCTGACGGGCGGCATCGGGTCGGGGAAGTCGGTGGCTGCAGCCCATCTGGCCGGGCGCGGCGCCCGCGTCATCGACCTCGACGAGGTTGCTCACCGCGTTCTCGAGGAGGCCGACGTCAAGGCGGCGCTCGCCCAGCGCTTTGGCGAGGACGTGCTGCGTTGGCCGCTGTTCGACGACGACTGTGGCTTTCTATGCGGCGCCGATCCCCTTGTCGAGCAGGCGGAGGTCGACCGTGCCGAGCTTGCGCGACGTGCCTTTGCCGACGAGTCTTCCACGCGCGATCTCGACGCCATAACCCATCCGCGCATCCTCGCGCGTTTGGGGGACATGCTGGTGGGGCCGGGCTGCTGTGCGAAGGCGGGGGAGGACTTCGCACTGACCGTCGTGGAAGTCCCGCTCATCGAGGGTGCGGGCCGCGAGCTTGCCGACGAGGTCATGACGCTGAGCTGCCCGCTCGAGCTGCGCCGCCAGCGTGCTGTCGAACGCGGCATGGACGCGGACGACTTCGACCGACGCGCTGAGCGGCAGATCTCGGACGAGCGACGTGCCGAGCTCGCCGACACGATCATCGCCAACGACGGCACGCCCGAGCAGCTTGCCGCCGCCCTGGACGCCTGGTGGGACGAGCGGGCTGCTGGCGGTTGGCGCAGCCCGGCGACGGCCGACGCAGCAAGCGGTGCCAGCGTGCCCCCCGCCCCGCCTGCGGTGTCCGAGGCTCCTACGTCCTCGTGCCCCCTCGTTCCCGTCGTCCAGCCGGCCGGCCTCGCAAGCCCGGTTATCGCGTTCGTCGGCCGGCACAACTCCGGTAAGACGACGCTTGTCGAGAAGGTCATCGCCGGTCTCGTCGCCCGCGGGCACGACGTCGGCTCCGTTAAGCACCACGGCCATCGTGGCTTTTCGATCGACGTCGAGGGGAAGGACTCGTGGCGCCACCGCCAGGCCGGCGCCTCCGAGGTCGTTGTCGCCTCGCCCGATCAGCTTGCGCTCATGCGCAGCCTGACGCAGGAGCAGCCCATGGAGGAGGTCGTCGCCCTTATGGAGCCGCACGACGTCGTCGTTGTCGAGGGCTACCGGCACTCGACGATCCCGTGCGTCGAGGTCATGCGCGCCGCCAACGAGCGCGACGTCGCCTGCGCCCGGGCGTTCGTGGCCGCCGCCGGGGCGGGGGAGCCGTTCGCGTTCAGCCCCGAGCATGAGCATGACCTGGGCAAGGACGCCGACCGCCTGCCCAACGAGAACACGGTCGGTATCGCCACGGACATGCCCGACGTCAAGCGCGCCTGCGCCCTGGCAGGCCTGCGCGCCTTCGACGTCAACGACGCGCAGGCCGTCGTCGCCTTTATCGAACGCGACGTCATCGGCGCCGGGCCGCGTGCCGACGTATAATCGGCGGACGTGACCTGGCCGAGAACCCCTACGACGAAAGGACCCACCACATGAGCGGAGCGTCAACGGAGGAGCGCATCAGCGTCGAGGAAGCGCTCGCGCGCACGCTGGAGCGCGTAGCGCCGCTGGCTGAAGAGACGGTCGTGCTCGAGGAGAGCCTTGGCCGCGTGCTGGCGCGCGACGTCGCGAGCGACATTGACGTATCGCCGTTCGACAACTCCTCCATGGACGGCTTTGCCGTGCGCTGTGCCGACATCGCGGACGCCACGCCCGAGAGTCCCGTGCGCCTGACGGTCGTCGGCGGTATCGGTGCGGGCAACACGTTCGGTCGCACGCTCGAGCCCGGTCAGGCACTGCGCATCATGACGGGAGCACCCGTGCCCGCCGGCGCTGACGCCGTCGTGAAGTACGAGCTCGTGCAGGGCGACGGCTCGGACGGATCTGCGACGTTCTCGGCTCCGGCCACTCCGGGCGACAACGTCCGTCGCGCGGGCGAGGAGTTCCACGCGGGCGACGTCGTCATGCGCGCAGGTGAGACGATCAGCCCGTACGCCATGGGCATGCTCGCTTCGGCCGGCGCCCTTAAACTGCCGGTCTACCGCCGTCCCGTTGTCGGTGTGTTCTCCATCGGCTCCGAGCTTGTCGACGCGGGCGAGAAGCCGACGCCTGGCAAGATCCGCAACTCGAACACGGCGTGTCTCGTCGGACTTGTGCAGCAGGCCGGGGCCATCGCGCGCTCCTACCCGATCGTGCCCGACGATCGCGATGCCATCAAGGCTGCGCTGCGCCGCGCCCTGGACGAGTGCGACATGGTCGTGAGTGCCGGCGGCGCCAGCAAGGGCGACTTCGACTTCATCAACCCGGTCATCGACGAGATGGGCGAGGTCGCCTACGCCTACATCTCGCTGCGCCCCGGCAAGCGTCAGACGATGGGCGTCATCGACGGCAAGCCGGTCTTCGGCCTGTCCGGCAACCCGGCGGCGGCCTCCGTCGGCTTCGAGCTGCTCATCCGCCCCGCTCTGCGCCGCATGGCGGGCCATCCCGATGCCGGCCGCCCCACGGTCGTCGCCCGCCTGGCCGCCCCGCTGCGCAAGAAGGAGGACCGTCGCTTCTACAACCGCGGCGAGCTGTCGCGCGACGCCAGCGGCGAGTGGATTGTCACCGAGTACCGCTCACAGTCCTCGGCGCTGCTTGGCGGCCTGGCGCGGTGCAACTGCCTCATGGTCATCCCCGAGCAGTGCAAGGGCCTGTCTGCCGGAGACCCGGTGACGTGCCTGCGCATTGACATGCCGGAGGGCACGGCCATCTAAGCGATGCCGTGAGGTAGGCGGCATCGAATAGACCTCTCTGCTGAAAGGACGCTTTCATGGACATCAAGTTCGCTATCGTTACGTCGTCGGACACGCGCTCCATCGAGCAGGACAGCGCCGGCTCCGCCCTGGCCTCGCTCATCGAGCAGGCGGGCTGGACTGTCGCGTCGCACGTCGTCGTGCACGACGAGGTCGCCGAGCTCAAAGACGCCATCGTCGCCGCGACGGACGATGCGCACGCCGACGTCGTGCTGACGTGCGGCGGCACGGGCCTGTCGATGCGTGACGTTACGCCCGAGGCCACGATGGCCGTCTGCCAGCGCAACGTCCCCGGCATTGCTGAGGCCATCCGTGCGATGTCGCTGCAGAAGACGAAGAATGCCATGCTGTCGCGCGCCGTCTGCATGCAGCGTGGCACGTCGCTCGTCGTCAACTTCCCCGGCAGCGAGCGCGCGGCCCGCGAGTGCTGGGAGGTGCTGGCCAGCGTTGTCGAGCACGCGATGGAGATGACGGCAGGGAAGCACCACGGCCAGCAGGTTGCGCCTGACCCCGTTCAGAAGTAGGGTCTCGCTCGCCAAGAATCTGCGGTAACACTGCCGATTGACACAATTCGGACACGCTTGCGGACTTTTTACGGCCTGAGCGACTATAGTTATTCTTGTATGACACCGGCGTCATGTCCTAGGCCACACGTTTGTGGTGGCGAGGGCATGCTGCCGGTGCGTCCGTTTCCCGCCGGTTTGCTCCGACGGGCTCGTTCCACACTAAGGAGTGCACGCATGACCCAGCTCAATCGTCGCTCGTTTCTGAAGGGTGCCGCTGCGGTGAGCGCCGTGGCTGCCTTCGCCCCCGCGGCAGCCTTTGCTGCCGAGAAGAGCGCTGCCAAGGACGCCGCCTCTTCCTCCAAGGACGCGAAGAAGGCTGCCTCTGCCGCCGCCGAGGCCCCCAAGAAGGGCGAGCTTCAGATCTTCGCCGCCAACTCGCTTGAGAAGGCCATGCCCGAGGTTCAGAAGCTGTACAGCGCCGCCCACCCGGAGGTCACGTTCGCTGACACGCAGTTCAAGGCGTCCGGCGACCTCGTGGAGCAGATGAACGCCGGCGCCCAGCCCGACGTCCTCATCACGGCCTCCAAGGGCACGATGGACACCGCCGAGAAGGACGGCCTCATCGACGTCGACTCGCGCATCAACATGTTCAACAACGACCTCGTTATCGTGCGTGCCGAGGGCTCGGACATCGAGATCGCTGCCATCGAGGACGTTGCTGGCGAGGGCATCACGAAGATCGCCATCGGCGACGCCGCCACGGTGCCGGCCGGCAAGTACGCCAACCAGGCGCTCGCTTCCGTGGGCCTGTACACCAACGAGGAGGGCGCTGACGGCGAGTACGACGCCTCCATCGCCGACAAGGTGAACCTGGCCGACAAGGTCGGTACGGCTGCCAAGTGGGTCTCCACGGGCGACTGCCAGGTGGGCTTCGTCTACTCGAGCGATGTCTATCGCTACGACGGCATCGAGATCGCCTTCACGACGCCGGCCGAGTCCCACAAGGCCATCGTCTACCCCGGCGCCGTGTCCGCCAACGCCGTCAACGCGGAGATCGCCGTCGACTTCCTGTCGTTCTGCATGACCGACCCCGAGGCCCTGAAGGTCTGGGCGGAGTACGGCTTCGAGGTCTCCGACGAGTAGGCCTTTTCCGACTCCCTGCGCGACCTCTTAGCTTGCGTGACGATGCGCCGCCCGTCTCCCGTTTTCGAGGGGCGGGCGGCGCCTTCGGTCATACGGGTTTGCTACGCTTTCTTTACCGAGCGGGCGGCGCGCCCTCCCTCGGACCCATCCACCCCCGACGAAACGATGGCCTGCCATGCCCACCGCTCTCCTCGAACCAGCCTCTGCGCCCAGACGTGCCCGCCTGTGCGTCCTCGTCCTGTTTGCCCTGGCGTGGGCGCTGTGCCTCTGCCTTGCGCTTCCGTCCCCAGCTCTGGGCGACGACTCCGGCCGTGAGCAAGAGCTCGTCGAGGGCTCGGCCGCCGACACGGCCGCGGGCCTGGGCATCAACGACTTTGGGCGCCTGAACAAGGGTACGGGGCGCGCCTACGAGGGCCAGGACTTCGGCTATCGCTTCCCGGTGAACGACCCAACGGCGGTCGTCGCGTTTGTCATGTCGGACGAGATCGTCGTGTTCGTGCCGAGCGATGCTGCCCAGGCTGCGGGCTTCGACGCCTCTGACACGGCGGACGTCTCGGCGCTCACGTCGATGTTCGCGAGCCTTGACGAGCAGTTCTCCAACGGCGGCTCGCTCATGGGCGAGGTCGGCGTCGAGCCCGTGGTTGTCGTGGGGGAGAGCTCCTACACGTCGGGCGCACGCACGTACCAGGTCAACGTCGAGATCGGCGACGGCTACACCTACGCCACGATCACGCGCTCCGACGACATCGCGCCTAAGGAGGGCCTCGTCTGTCTCGACTACGGCCACCTCGTCGCGCTCGAGGGCGTGGCGACGCAGGACGTGCCCACGTGGTGGGAGGAGCTCGGCGCCTTCCTTGCGGGCATCGACTACCGTCCACTCTGGGTGTCGCTCAAGACATCGGCCGCTGCGCTCGTCGTCGTGTTCGTGCTGGGCCTGCTGGCGGCGTGGAAGTCCATCGGCGTCAAGAGCCGCTGGAAGGGCGTCGTCGACTCCCTGTTCACAATTCCCATGGTGCTACCGCCCACAGTGTGCGGCTTCTTGCTGCTGTTGGCGTTCGGTAACTCGACGGAGTTTGGCCGCTGGCTCATGGCACACGGCATCGAGCTCGTGTTCTCGTGGCCGGCCGCTGTCATCGCCGCGACGGTCGTGTCGTTCCCGCTCATGTACCGTACGGCCCGCGGAGCGTTCGAGGCGCTCGACCCCAACATGCTTGACGCTGCTCGCACGCTAGGCTGGTCGAACCTGCGCATCTTCCTGCGCCTCATGGTGCCGCTGGCCTGGCCTTCCATTGCCGCCGGAACCGTGCTCGCCTTCGCGCGCGCCATGGGCGAGTTCGGCGCGACGCTGTTCGTGGCCGGCAACTACGCGGGAATCACGCAGACGATGCCCATCGCCATCTATTTCCAGTGGATGGGTGGCAACACGGACGTGGCGCTGTTCTGGGTCGTCGTCGTGATCATCATCTCGTTCCTCGTCATCCTGCTCATCAACGTGTACTCGAGCCACTCGCAGCGCTATCGCTCCTCAGGTCGCCTGACGCGCTCCGAGCGCAAGCAGATCGAGCGCGAGCGGGCGCAGCGCGGTGAGCTGCACGCGGGCGCCGGGCATGTCCCTGAGACCACAACGTCTTCTGCTTCTGCGAGCAAGAGCGAGGAGGGCTCCCGATGAGCCTGCACATCGACATCGTCAAGCGCTTCCCTGCGTTCGACCTGGCCGTTCAGCTTGATGCCGACAACGAGGTCATGGGCCTGCTCGGCGCCTTGGGCTGCGGCAAGAGCGTGACGCTGCGCAGCGTGGCCGGCCTCGTGACGCCTGACGAGGGGCGCATCGTCGTCAACGGCGAGGTGCTGTTCGACTCGGCGGCGCACATCAACCTTAAGCCGCAGCAGCGCCGCACGGCCATGCTGTTTCAGAACTACCAGCTCTTCCCCAACATGAGCGTCGTCGCCAACGTCGAGGCGGGCATGGACCGGCATCTCTCGCGCTCCGCGCGCCGCGAGCAGGCCATGCGCTACCTAGAGATGTTCGGCCTGACGGGCTTTGCCGACCGCTACCCGATGCGTCTGTCCGGTGGTCAGCAGCAGCGCGTTGCCCTGGCTCGCATGCTGGCAGCACGCCCGAGCATCCTGATGTTCGACGAGCCGTTCTCGGCGCTCGACGCCCACCTCAAGAGCGCACTCGAGCAGAGCATGCTCGACACGTTCGACGACATCGACGCGACGATCCTATACGTGTCACACGACATCGACGAGGCGCTGCGCTTCTGCGATCGCATCGCCGTCATGGACCGCGGCGAGATCACGCAGATCGCGGATGGTCGCGAGCTCGTGCACGCGCCAGCGTCTCTCGCCGCCATTCGCCTGTCAGGCTGTAAGAACACGTCGCGGGCGCGCAAGGTGGGGGAGGGCCGCGTCGAAGCGACCGACTGGGGCATGATATTCAGCGTGCCAGGCGACATTCCTGATGACGTAGCCTATCTGGGCATCCGCGCGTTCTACATCCACGAGGCGGGATCGGAGTCTCTTCCGTCCGACGCCGACGGGGAGGAATGCTTCTTTGATCCGGGTGCCAACTTCTTCGACCTGCACGTTCATCGCGTGAGCGACGCGCGCTTTGAGCGCACGGTCATGCTCGACACGCCTGCTGGCGATCCCGCGCATCGCATCCAGTGGAAGGTGGACACGCTCAACGTCCCCGAAGGAACACGCTTGCCTGAGGCCGGCGATATGCTGCGGCTCGAGTTCGACTCACGAAACCTCTACCTCGTGCGCCGCTGAGCCTGCCCAGGCCCTGTCGTTTCGGCTTTGGAGGCGCCTGAGCAGCTGCGAAAGGGCGCCTTTTGGACAAAACGCCTATGCTTTGCGAGGGCTGGCGCTCCGATACGAGGAACGCCGGCTTTTCTGAACGGCGCCAACCTGGGCTTTTGGCTTCGCCGGGGCCTTGGAGGTGCTCGGAAGGCGGGAATCGTCGTGGAAGGACTCGCAAAGCGCGGGCGTTTTGGCCAAAAGGGGCACGCTCGGTACTTCTCTGGCTTTCGCGCCCGCTTGAGCTATGCCTGAGGCGAGAGAAGTTCCCTTCTCAGGTCGCGATTGAGCCAACGCCAGCCGTTTGCTCGCGGCCTAAAGCGGACGCCGAGATGTCGAGCGATGGTCTGCGCGATGAGGATGAGCTCCTGCTCGTTGTGAAGCTGCTCTTTTCTCATGACGAGTACGGTGATGCCGAGCGATGCGAGGATGTTGCGACGTCTCTGGTCATGGGCGATCTGGGCGTCTGAGGAGTGATACTCCGCGCCATCGTATTCGAGAGCTACCTTCTGCTTGGGCCAGTAGAGATCGGGGACGTATGATCGCCCGCCTGATGCACTGAGCGCTTGGCCTTCTAATTCGATCCTCTGGTTTAACAGTGGCTTCGGCAGTCCAAACCCTCCCAGCCGACACGGTAGGCACATCAGCGCCGACACGGCTGTTTCCATGGGTGATGCAGATCCGTTCAACGCGTGGTCGAGTGCCTTGCAGACGGCGCCCATCCCATAGATCCCGCGGTTCTTTTGCGCATAGGCAACGAGACGCTCAACATCGACGAGCTGCGGGCGCGATCGAAAGCCTCGCTCGCCGCGAGTCACTACGTAGCTCCCGCACATTTCAAGGGCGAGACAAAAAAGTCTCACTTCTGATATCGAAGGAGCGAGCTGGGCGAGAACGAGCGGGGGAGTACAGGAATACGCTCGATTTCCGAGGTGGATAAACGACCCACCTGGGAGTGCTTTCGAGCAGACGTGACAGGCAAGGTCTGGTACCCGATTGCGCACTGAGGCGCTTCCCACCAGAACATGAAGGGGAAGGGATGCCCCTACGAGTCCAAAAGGAAGTCGGGACACCGCAAGGGCGCGGGTGGGCATGATGAGGGGCGCTCGCAAGGGATTGCGGTTGAAACGTACCTCGGCCGTGCGCACATCGATCGTGGGGTCATCGATGAGGTCGATGTCGCGCCACATTTCTAGGGCGGACTCGTGACTGAGGCATATGTCCATGGTCGTCTTCATGCGGATCCATGGTAGCGTCGGGACGCGAGGAACGCCTCGGCAATGCCATGTTGAAATACCGGTGGCGTCTCATTAACGAGATGATGAGTCGCACTAAAAATGGCGCCCTACCTGGGAGGCAGGACGCCATCATCGCGCGTGGATTTATCGTGGGCGGCTCGGTCTACACCTGGCCGGGCGTGCGCTCCCAGACGCCGGAGCGACCGCCTTCCTTGTGCAGCAGACGAACGTCGACGATCTCCATGCCACGGTCGACGGCCTTGCACATGTCGTAGATCGTAAGGCATGCCACGCTCGCCGCCGTGAGCGCCTCCATCTCGATGCCCGTCACGCCAGTCACGCCGGTTGTCGTCGTCACGTGGAAGCCGACGAGCCCGTCGGCGCGCGCCGGGGCCCAGCCGTTCTCGACGGCGTGTTCGGCATCGTTGCGGGCAGGGATGGGCTCGATCTCCACCTTGGCCTTCGTGATGGGCAGCGGGTGACACATCGGGATGAGGTCGCTCGTGCGCTTGGCGGCCATGACGCCGGCCACGCGGGCACAGGCGAGGACGTCGCCCTTCTTGGCGCGATCTTCCAGCACCATGGCCTGCGTCTCGGGATGCATGAGGATGGACCCCTCTGCCACGGCGACGCGCTTCGTCACGGCCTTGTCGGACACGTCGACCATGCGCACGTCGCCCTTCTCGTCGACGTGGGTCAGCGTGTCGCGATAGGCGTCGCGCGGCTCGAGGTTGGGTGCCAGCTGGGGGATGGCCTCGGGGTTCGGCGTGCTTTCAATGGTTGTCATGGGGTATCAGCCTCCGATCTGGGACATGTAGCGCTCGGTGCCCTCTGTGTGGTGGGCGTCGGGCTTGATGCGCAGCGCCTCACGGAAGGCGGCGCGCACGGCCTCGTCGTCGCCGGCGCGCAGGGCGTCGCGGACGTGGACCTCGGCGTCGCTGAACAGGCAGGGACGGATGCAGCCGTCAGCTGTCAGGCGCAGACGGTTGCACGTCTTGCAGAAGTGGTTGCTCATTGCCGAGATGAAGCCGACCGTGCCCTGGGACCCGGCGAACTTCCAGTAGTCTGCCGGGCCGTAGCCGGTGGGGCGATCCTTGGAGGCGGGCAGTAGCGGTCCGACGCCGTCGGCGACGCCGAGCTCGGAGATCATGTCGCGCAGCTCGTCAGAGGGTATCGTGTCGTGCGCGCTCCAGTCGGCCACACTGATGCGTGGGCTCTCGCGGTCATGACCAAGTGCCTCAGAGCCGCCCTGCGTCAGCAGGTTCATGTCGTCGCTGCCGATAGGCATGTACTCGATGAAGCGCACGTGCAGCGGACGGTCGACGGAGAGCTTCGCCATGCCGAGTATGTCCTGCTTGAGCGAGCGCACGGCGACGCAGTTGATCTTAACAGTCTTGAAGCCGGCCTCGAGCGCGGCGTCGATGCCGGCGAGCGCATCGGAAAGGTGGCCGACGCGCGTCACGGCATGGAACGTCTCGGCGTCGAGCGAGTCGAGCGAGATGTTGACGCGCGACACGCCGGCCTCGACGAGCGGCTTGGCGAGCTTGGGCAGCAGTGGGCCGTTCGTTGTGATGGCAATGTCCTCGATGCCGGGCAGCGCCGAGAGCATGGCTGCAAGCTCGACGCATCCCTTGCGAGCGAGTGGTTCGCCGCCGGTGAGGCGCAGGTGTTTGATGCCGAACTCCGTCGCCACGCGTACAAAGCGCACGATCTCCTCGTAGGAGAGCATGCGCTCGTGGCTCATCAGGTTGACGCCACCTTCGGGCATGCAGTAGACGCAGCGGTAGTTGCACCGGTCCGTGATGGCGATGCGCAGGTAGTCGATGCGGCGGCCGAAGTCGTCGATGCCTCGGGACGCGACGGCAGCATTGCGGCCTGCGCCCGGCTGTCCGTCAGTGCCGGCCTGTGGGCCTGCGCTGACGATGGGCTCGCCGGCGACACCGGTTTCGGTGGGCGTGCTGGTGCTCATGGATTCCTCTTCCTTGTCTCCTTTAGTTTCCCCCGACGACTCGCACGGCATGAGATGACACGGACAGACTGGGCGACCCCTCCTCGGGGGTTCGCTGCTGCCGCGTGCCAGGTACGTGCCGCGCGAGCGTCAATGCACAGCATCATATACCCGCGGAGTGCTGCTGGGGGCGGGACGAGCGCGGAGTATGCGGACTGAAACCCGGTGTGTTGCGGATGGCCTATGCTTCAGCGGTCTCCGTGACGTCCGTGATCGTGAACAGCGCGGCGCGCAGGCGACGGTCGTCGACTGCCGGGTCAGGCTCGCCCGCAATCGTCCCGCAGTAGGGGAACTCACTCGCGCTGATGTTGCTACTCGAGGTGCTGCGCCTTACGAGCCACTCGCCGAATGGGTCGCGCAGCCCGGTATGTTCCTCCTGCTTCCGCTGCATGTCGCGTCGGGAGGACTGCATGGACTCCTCCATCTCCTCAAACGGCACAAACGCGGGGTCAGCCAGCTCATAGAGCCCGTCGAAGCGCGCGCCGGCAACGTCGTCGAAGTTGTCGATGGGGTCGATGCGATAGGCGCGCTCGCTGGTGGCACCGTCCTCGAACTGCGCGACCACCCTGATCGTCGAGTCGGAGAGGAGCTCGGCGACGGCGCGCAGGTTGGCGACGTAGCACGAGCGCATCCAGTCGCGCGTGTCCTGCGCGTTGCGGAACAGCTTGTCAAGGACGCCCCTGAGCTTGTCGATCAGTCCTTCCAGTTCGGCGCGCTTTGCCTCAAGCTCGCTGTCGCTCATGTCTTCGAGGGCGGAATAGGCGGCGATATCGGGGTAGGCGCGCTTGGTCTGTGCGAGCGAGACATGGCTGAGCAGATTCTCATAGTCTCGGAAGAGGGTCAAAACGGGGTCGCTTTCCCAGAACCAGGCCGGGGTTTCGGCGATTATGAGCTGGTACGTGCCACTGCCGGTCACGGCGTCGCCCACGCTGTCTGCTTCACCGCTCGAGCGGGCGCGCCGCGTCTTTTGATCAACCCACACTACATCGCTGGCACTGGCGACAAACGCGTCGGTCTTCGGGGCCCGATCGATGCCCCCGCTGTCCTGCCGATCTTTGAAGACGGGCGAGTACGATGTGAACCCGCCGAAGTACCGCCCGCCTACGGCGTCTGCGTCTGCCAGGCGCGCGTGCTCCTGGAAGCTGATGGCCGGTGCCGGCAAGGGCTGGGCGGCCCAAGGATCGTCGAAGGCAGGCGGGAGTATGGGCCGGTCGTCGATGTGGTATGTGACCGTGCGGACGTTCTGTCCTACGATGGCAAGGTTCAATCGCAGCTGCATCTCACGTGTGTTCTGCGAGATCATAGGGATGAGGCCAACGTCGGTAGCGGAGAGCTCGAACGCTGTCCCGAGGTCGTTCGGGGCGCCCTGGTTTTCGCTGGCGTAGGCGACTGCCAGGCCGAACGGCGGGATACCTGCCGTGGCGAGAGGATCGGACCACGCGGGAGCTGTCGGGCCGTTGTCGGCGCCACCCGTACTCTCATGCCTGCCGAGCATTGGTAGCCCGACGCCGAGCAGCCCAACCCCAGCGACGACAGCTGCTCCGGCACCAAGCGCTACGAGGCGCCGCCGGCTTAGAAGCGCGTGGCGGGTTGTTGCGACGCTGGCCGCTGCGCTGTTCGTTGCTGTCTGAATGCGGCCGAGGGCCTGCCGGTTCAGCTTCCCAAGATCGCTTGCGGGTGTCGTGTGATCCAGAGTTTCCCTGTAGAGCTCTCGGTCTTGCTCTGTGTCGCGTACGTTCACGTGTGCTGTCATCGCGATGCTCCTTCCAGCAGAGTCCGGAGCTTTGCCCGGGCGCGCTGCAGTCGGGTGCGCACGGTCGAGGGCGCGCTGCCGACGATGCCAGCGATTTGCTCGCTGGTGAGGTTCTCGTAGTAAGCGAGATGGATGACCTCGCGATACGCGGGTTTGAGCCGGGCGAGCGCTCGCCACAGACGTGCGGCGTCCCGAGCTACGCGAGCGTTTTCCTCGGCAGCGATCAGTGTTTCCTCCGGCGTGAGACCGGGGTCGATGGGCTCGACGAGCAGGGCATCCATCGGGGTGGTTCTGCGTTTCCAGGCGAACCGCCCTAGCTCACGACAGCGGTTGATCGTGACGCGCAGCAGCCACGCCTTGAGGTGCTCATCGTCGGCGAACGCGGTGTCGTCGCAGGCCAGGCGTAGAAAGACGTCCTGGTAGACGTCGTCGGCGTCGGCGTGCGAGCCGGTACGCACGGCGGCGAGCCGATAGACGCTCGGACCCCACAGCCGCATCGCCTCAAGTAAAAACGCGTCGTCGCGCCTGCCCGTGGCGAACCGCCGGCTGTTGCGTGCCATCTGCCCACCTCCTCGAGTGCGTGGATGGGACCCCGCGCGGGTCGTGCGTGCTCGGCCGAACTGTCCTTAACATGCGTGAGCGCGATGGGCGTCTCACCTCATCTTGGGCAACTAGCGCTCGTGCTCCTTCGGGGCACGCGCGGAAATGCCGTCGAGCTGCCGGTCTGCTACAAGGATGTTCGTGTCGTCCGTGACGTCCGTGATCGTGAACAGCGGCGCCTGCAGGCGCGGGTCGCCCCTGTCGTCGATCGGCACGCCCTCGACGAGACCGAACAGGGGGAAGTTTGACATGAGGGCCGCTTTGGTCAGGGACTGCATGTAGGCGAGCTCGTCGCTCACGTCGACGTTGCCCAGCTCGAGCAGACCGTCGAGCCGATCGATGACGCGCTCCTCGAAGTCCTCGACCGTCCAGATGCGATACCGTCGCTCGGCCGTGTTGCCGTTTTCAAGTTCGGCGTTCACGACGAGCGTGGTGCGCCCGATGATGTCTGCGGCCTTCGAAAGGACTTTCACATAGCAGCTGCGCAGCCACGCCAGGTACGTGTCGGCATCCTCGCAGACGGCAAAGATAAGCCCCATGAGATCAAGCTGCGCGTTGTCGATGGCCTCCTGCGCGCCGGCTTTTGCTTGGGCGTCTCCGTTTGCGGCGGCCTCGCTGTGCTTTTGCAACGTGAGTTGGAATGTCTCGTAGGCTCGTAGTACCTCGTCGTCCCAGGTCGTGGTGCCGTCGAACATGGTGACGACGAGCGCAACACAAGGGTCGAAGGCACCCGGCCAGTCGATGGTGCCCTCCTCGTCCACGTCGTAGGAGAGACTGAGCGTGGGGTATTGCACGTCGTAGCCTTGGGCCTCCGTTTCGAGAAGGAGGTCGGCGAGCTTCTGGCTGCCGACGCTCTCTGCGGTGATGGGCTCCTGGTTGGGGAGCCAGTCGAACCACGACATGCTCGGGTTGCGAGGACCCCCCAGGCCAGGTGCCGTGTTGCCGGGCGCCTCGGCGTTGGCGGCGACCAGCGCGAAGCGCACGGCGGGTGTGTAATAGATGTCGTCTCCGAACTGCCACTTTGCTTGCGGGCTACCATCGGTGGAGTACGTGACGCGTCGGACATCCTGGCCTGTGACGCTGGGGTTCATGACGAGCGCGAACGTGCTGGGGCTGGTCGAGCTCACGGGGACGAGGCCCTTCTCGCTCGGCGCGAGGTCAAACGTTTTCGTGCCCGTCTCGACCTCTGCGGCATTGGCAACGGCGAGGCCAAACGGGATGCTGTCTGGCATGTCAACTGCATTTTCCTCTGCGCTTG
Organism: Coriobacteriia bacterium; assembly: GCA_018368455.1. NCBI lineage: Bacteria > Bacillati > Actinomycetota > Coriobacteriia > Coriobacteriia bacterium. Next base: position 11,686 of record JAGZEG010000022.1, on the reverse strand, counting down.
AGGCGCCGGCGCCGGAGGGGCTGCCGGGCATTTGAGGGCCGCCGTCGCGCACGAGGGGCACGCCAATGCCAAGTAGCCCAATGCCTGCCACGACGGCCGCTCCGGCCCCCGTCAACACGAAGGCTCGCCTGGTGAGGCTGCGCGGCGATCCCACCCGATCGTGCGCGTACGCGTCGGTGTGCGCTGCCTGTGGGAGCGCGTCGACTGCCCTCATGACGCGCGCGTCGAGATTCGCTGGCTTGTGGGGCCGCTCGCTTGCCTTGCGGTAGAGCCTCCCGATGCGGGGACTGTCGAAATCGTGTTCCGTCGCCGGCAGGGCTTTCTCTCCGTCTGCCGGGTGCCCTTCTGGATGGGCGAAACGCTGACTGTCCTTGTCGTGCGCAATCGTCATCGCTGGCCTCCCAACATTGCTTCGAGTTGCTTGTGGGCTCGCTGGAGGCGTGTGCGCACGGTGGAGACGTTCGTTCCAAGGACGTGCGCTATCTGCTCGCAGCTGAGCTCTTCGCGATACCTGAGGTGGATGACCTCGCGATATTTCGCTTTAAGCCGTCCGACGGCCTGCCAGAGCTCCGCTATCTCGGCGGCGTCAAACTCTCCATCGGCCTGTGGATCGGACGGTTCGACCGTCAATGCGTCCAGCGAAACGTTGCGACGGCGCCATGCCATGCGGCTAAGCTCGCGGCACCGGTTGATCGTGACGCGCAGCAGCCAGGCTTTGAGGTGTCCTTCATCAGCAAACTCGGTGCCGTCGCAGGCCAAGCGCAGAAAAACGTCCTGGTAGACGTCGTCGGCGTCGGCGCGCGACCCGGTGCGTACCAAGGCGAGCTTCCACACCGCGTCGCTCCAATCGTTTAGGGCATGCTCGACCGACTCTCGGCTGCGTACGAGCGTTTTGGCGCGCGGACGTCCCATGAGCCGCCTCCTCCTCGGGATCGAGCGGGGCTAGGGCGCCCGAGCCCGGATGCGCTACGCTGTCCCCGTCTACCCTATACATACGATGGCGGCCCAAAACGTCCCAAAACCGGTTGGGGAAATCTTGCCGTACGCAATGATCTGCGCACCAGGTGAAGTGCTTGCTGGGGCGGTGTTTAGCCATGTCGAGCTGAGCTTCGCTCGTTGGTGGTGACGTCCGTGATCGTGAACAGCGGTGCCTGCAGGCGCGGGTCATCGGTGTCATCGGGCGGCAGCCCCGCCACGAAGTTAAAGAAGGGAAGCTGGTCCTCATCGATGCCGTAGCGACTGCCGTTGGCGTAGTATGCCCCGTCCTCATCCATGGTCAGGCCACACGCCTCGAGCAGCGCGTCGAATCGGTTCTGGGCGACCTGCTCGTATTTGTCCACGAGACCGAGGCGATAGCGCCGCGTTGCCGTGCTCCCGTCGACGAAGGTGCCGTGAACTGCCAGCGTGATGTCATCGAGCGTTTGGGCGGCGAGCCTAAGCGCCGTGACATAGAGGGGCTTCATCCACGCAACGAACGCGCCCCTGTCGGAATAGACCTCGCTGAAAGCCTGCCAGAATGCGAACTGTGCCTGCGTCAGCTCTTCGCTGGGCTGCGGAGATATGCGGAAGGACGCGTCGCCGGCCGCGTGTTCCTCGTTGGCGCGCTCAAGATCTCTGATGCGCTGGTCCCCGTAGGCCTGATACGCAGCGAGCACGGGGTCGCTCTCCCAGAAGTCATCGGTCTGGTGGATGCGAAGTACCTGATAGGTGGCATCGTCAGAGCTTGCATGTGCGTTGGCTGCTTCCTTGCCATCCAGCGAGAACTCTGTCGTGCCCCCTTCGGACTGCTCTTGGGAGGCGCGAAGGATCGCATCGAGCTCAGCGCTGCGCTCACGCACGTAGCGGGTAGGCAGAAACGACTGCATCTCGGAGAAGCCGCCGTTGATGTCCCAGCGCGTCCACGACAGCATACACTCCTCGAACTGGGCAATGGGCTGCTCGACGTAGCCGCCGACGTCGTAGTACGCCGTGATAGTCGGGACGTTTTCGAGGGAGTATTCCACGCGCTCAAGTTCCTCGCCAACCACGTCGTAGTTTAAGGCGAGGCAAACCGATCCGCGTGCGGTGACGGCCACCATGACGCCGCGCGAAGTGGGCGCGAGGGCGAACGTCTTCGCGCCCGTCCCAGCCTCGGCGGCGTTGGCGACGGCAAGGCCGAACGGCAGGGCTCCGTTGTCTGATTCGATGCCGGAATCGGTGCTGGGAAGGGAACTTTCAGGGGCGATGGGCGTCTCATTCGGGCCGGTATCGATGCGCTTGCCGGTCGGCGACAGGCTGATGCCGAGGACGCCAAGACCGGCAACGACAGCCGTACTTGCACCCAGTGCCACGAAGCCCCGCCGAGTCATGGTGCGGCGCATGGTTCCTTTATCGGCAGCACCGGCACGCTCGGTACGCAGCGACGTAAGCACGCGCTCGTCCAGCTCTGCGGGTCGGGTTGCCGCCTCGAGCGCGGCACGATATGCCTCGGCGGCTCGCTCACGTTCGCGAGACTTTCCTGTGTCTTACATGGTCTCTATCGGTTGCTGCCGTGTGGTTGTCATGGCCATTCGTCTCCCAGTTTCATCCGGAGTTGCGTGCGAGCCCGCTGCAGGCGCGTTGCGACTGTGGAGGCAGGGATGCCGAGTATTTGAGCGATGGCTGAGCAGTCCATACCCTCCTGGTAGTGAAGGTGAATGACCTCACGGTACTTCGGTCGAAGTTGCCTGACTGCCTGCCACACTTCCTCACGCTCTACCTGCGAGAATCCCTCTGCGGCACCCGGGTCTTCCGGTTCGATCGTCAGCTTGTCGAGACTCATGCTCCGGTGACGCCGTGCCATACGACCGAACTCGCGGCAGCGGTTGATCGTGACGCGCAGCAGCCAGGCCTTGAGGTGCTCCCCGTCGGATAGGTCGGTGCCGTTGCGCGCTAGGCTGAGAAAGACGTCCTGGTAGACGTCGTCGGCATCGGCACGCGATCCGGTGCATGCCAAGGCGAGTCCCCATACTGCGTCTCCCCACGCCCGCATCGCGTCGGTGACGAAGCGCTCGCTGCGCACGATGGGGTGTTTGCTGCGTCTGGTCACGGGTCACCCCCTCTGGTCGCGTGATCGCTGGGGCGGTTCGGCAGGGCTGGTTCTGGATCCGAACGGGCCATTTCGATGCGCCTACAATTCATCAGGCCTTGCTATAGCGCTCTCACTCTCTACATGCCCGAGCGAGGGACTTCATCCCAAGAAAGTTGAGGGAATCTGCCTTGTTCGCACATGCCATCGCTGACGGCTTGCGCGGAGGCATTTCGCTGTCCATTATAGAACACCTGTACGGATAGGAGTCTATGCGGTATACTGGGATACGTCAAAGCGCCAACTACGTGACGTAGGCGCCGCGTTGTGCCCCGTCGCCTTCCGGAGAAAGGAATCCACCATGGCTCAGGAGCGTCCGTCTGTCGATCAATGGCTTGCCGAGGCGCAGGCCGACGAGTCCGCCGCTGGTTGCGGTATGTACCTCACGCACGTTGGCACCGTGCGCCAGTCGCCCAAGCAGCTCGTGCGCCAGGGGGTTGACGATGGTACGCACGTTGTCGGCATGAACTTCTCCTATGACGAGGCCAAGGTCAACGCTGCCATCGAGGCGACGCGTGCCATGGAGGGCATCGGCTACGTACGCGTGTGGCTCAACTCCGGTGAGCTCACGGTGGGCGACCCCATCATGCAGGTGCTTATCGGTGGTGACATTCGCCCCCGCGTTATTGACGCCCTGCAGTCGCTCGTGGGCACGATCAAAAACGAGTGCGTCAGCGAGGTCGAGCAACGCGAGGCGTAAGAGGGCAGTAAGGCACCTCCTTTCGCAAAAGGCCTTCATGGGCTCGTGATATGCTTGTTTATTCCGCCTTGTCGAGAGGAGGGTTACTCATGCCCGCGCAAACATCTGGGCAGATAACTCCATACGAGGACACTCCTGCCTCTGCAGGAGTCCATGTCGCATCGGAGACTGCGGCGCCTCGGGATGGGGGGCCTGACTCCGGTGCTCTTCCTCGTGTCGAGCGCTTCGGCGGCGAGCTACGTCGTTTCGGCCAGGAGGGCGGGGATGCCGCGTTTCAGGTTGTTTCGCCGTTTGAGCCGACGGGTGACCAGCCTCAGGCTATCGAGAAGCTCGCCCAGGGCCTGCGCGACGGCCTGCGCTATCAGACGCTGCTCGGCGTCACGGGCAGCGGCAAAACGTTCACGATGGCAAAGACCATCGAGGCTGTCGGGCGTCCCGCGCTCATCATGGAGCCGAATAAAACGCTGGCAGCGCAGGTGGCAAGCGAGCTGCGCGATTTCTTCCCGAACAACACCGTCGTCTACTTCGTCTCGTACTACGATTACTACCAGCCCGAGGCCTATGTTCCGCAGACGGATACGTACATCGAGAAGGACTCCTCCATCAACGAGGACATCGAGAAGCTTCGTCACCAGGCTACGGCAAGCCTGCTGTCGCGGCGTGACGTCATCGTTGTGGCGAGCGTCAGCTGCATCTACGGCATCGGCTCCCCGCAGGACTACGCCGGCCTGGCGCCCAACGTCGACAAGAAGGTTCCGCTCGAGCGCGACGACTTCATCCACAACCTCATCGACATCCTGTACGACCGCGACGACTACGACCTACATCGTGGCACGTTTCGCGTGCGCGGTGACGTCGTCGACGTGTTTCCGCCGTACGCGGAACACCCGCTGCGGATCAGCTTCTTCGGTGATGAGGTCGAGGACATCTTTGAGATCGACGAGGTCACGGGCGAGGTGCGCGCTTCCTACGACGCCATCCCCATCTGGCCGGCGTCTCACTACGTCACGGAACGCCCCAAGGTCAACCACGCCCTGCTGACGATCGAAGACGAGGAGCAGGCCCGCGTCGCCGAGTTCAAGCAGGCTGGCAAGCTGCTTGAGGCGCAGCGCCTGCAGCAGCGCACCGACTACGACCTCGAGATGCTCCAGACGATGGGCTTCTGTAGTGGCATCGAGAACTACTCGCGTCACCTCGACGGGCGCAAGCCGGGCGAGCCGCCCTACACGCTCATCGACTATTTCCCCAAAGACATGGTCTGCATCATCGACGAGAGCCACGTGACGCTGCCTCAGATTCGCGGCATGCACGAGGGCGATCGCTCGCGCAAGATCACCCTCATCGAGCATGGCTTTCGCCTGCCGAGTGCCCTGGACAACCGCCCGCTGCGTTTCGATGAGTTCGAGGCGCGCATCCCGCAGTTTGTCTACGTCTCCGCCACGCCGGGCGACTACGAGGAGCGCGTGACCCAGCAGACCGTCGAGCAGATAATCCGCCCGACGGGCCTGCTCGACCCCAAGATCGACGTGCGCCCCATTCGCGGCCAGATCGACGACCTCATCGCCGAGTGCAAGGCACACGCCGCGGCCCACGAACGCGTGCTTGTGACGACGCTGACGAAGCGCATGGCGGAGAACCTGACGGATCACCTGCTCGACGAAGGGATCCGCTGCACGTACATGCACTCGGACACGGCGACGATGGACCGCGTCGAAATCTTGCGCAAGCTACGTGTGGGCGAGATCGACGTGCTCGTGGGTATCAACCTACTGCGCGAAGGCCTCGACATCCCCGAGGTGAGCCTTGTCGCTATCCTCGACGCCGACAAGGAAGGTTTTCTGCGCAACAGACGTTCGCTCATTCAGACGATGGGTCGTGCGGCGCGAAACGTGTCCGGCCAGGTCATCATGTACGCCGACGTCATCACCGACTCCATGCGTGCTGCCATCGACGAGACGATGCGCCGTCGCACGATTCAGGAAGCGTACAACACGGAGCACCACATCGAGCCGCGCAGCGTACAGAAGGCGATGAGCGATATCACGAGCTTCATCACCGAGGCCGCGCAGACGCTGGGCGACAAGCAGCGCAGCAAAGGTGACGAGCTCGGGCACGGTGAGTTCTTCACGCCGTCCTCTGACGAAGGCGACGATAACCTCACGCCCGAGATGCGCTCGACGGCGCAGCGCGTGGCTGACGAGCTGTCGAAGCTCGGCCCCGACGAGGTGGCTCGTATCATGAGCTCCATCGAGGAGTCGATGATGGCAGCCTCTGAGAAGCTCGACTTCGAGGAGGCGGCGCGCCTGCGCGACCAGCTCGTGCGGCTCAAGGCGCGCGTCGAGGGGACGGACGAGGTGGACGTTATCAAAAGCCTCAAGCGCACGGCGCGCAAGAGCTCGGGAGTGGGCGCCACGGGCACGGCGAAGCGTTTTAATCGACACGCGAAGCACTAGGGCTTAGAGCCGAAAGGGGGCGTCCGCATGATTTCTGACAGCGAGCTGCTGCGCTACTGCAGTGTGCCCGTGCTCAATCGCGGGCGCTCCATCGCGTTCTCTCGTGTCGAGAGGATGTCTGAGCTCAGCTGCGAGCGTACGGGCAGCATTACAAGGCTGTCGGCGTGCGTGCAGGATGGTCCTGCGGGCGAGGTGCCCCTCCACACGGACGTCTCGCTGGACGAGAGGGCGGGGACGCTACGCTCCGCACGGTGCACGTGCCCTGCGTCTGGCCAGGCGGGCGGCGTATGCAAGCACGTTGCTGCGCTCGTGCTACGCTACAACCGGACGCCCGGACAGTTCGCCGGCTACCAACAACGACGCTTTGACGGCACGTCGCTCGTGCTGGCCAACTTCATGCGGCGCAGCGAGGCGCGTCGGCTCGATAGGCAGGGTGCCCGCCCCGGGACGCTTCCGGGCACAGGGGACGGCGGGCAGCAAGAGCCGTCGGCGGGTAGCGTCCGGCTCGAGCTGACGCTGGAGCCGTCTCACCGCGGCTGGAAGGCTCGTTTCAAGATCGCAGGCCCTCGAGCGTCGTATGTGCTCAAAGACATCGCGGCATTCGTCGAGAACATGCGCGATGGGGCGTATTGCTCCTACGGCAAGCGCCTTGCCTTTACGCATACCATCGTCGTGCTCGACGATCTGTCGCGGCGCGTCTACGAGTTTTTGACGCGCGCTTATGCGGTGCGCTCCCTCACATCGCTGGAATCCTGCCCGGGATCATGGGATGCGTTGGCCGGCGGGAGCAGGGAATCGGCTGTTTCGGATGAGCCCCGTCCTCTCGGAGCCGGCGCCCGTGGTGGCCTGCGCTCTTCCGAGCGCGACCTGGTGCTTTCCGACGAGGAAGCTGTCGAGCTCGTGGAGCTGTACCGGGACGCAGGATTCATGTTGAGCATCAAGACGCCTGCGGGCCATCTCGACGTGCCGGGTCGCATTCTCGATGCGAATCCCCCGCTTGATCTTGACGTGGAGCGCTACGATGACGGCGGGTGCTCGGGATATCTCATCCGGCGCGGCGCGGGGGCGTTGCGATTCCTCTGCGGGAAGGGGTCAACCTACGCGCTCGAGGGCTCTGCCCTCTACCGCTGCACGCCAGAGTTCGCGGCTTGCCGCGAGCTGCTCGAGGCAATCTACGACGCGCCCGACGCCGAGCTGTTCGTTGACGACGCCGACCGCGCGCTGTTCTGTCGCACGATACTGCCGTTGCTCGATGGTGCCGTGCCTGCGCGCATGCCGGCCGATCTCGAGGCCCTGCGTCCCGTGCCCTGCCGCATGGAGTTCTACCTCGATCGCACGGTAGAGGGCGTGACGTGCGACCCGGTGGCCGTGTATGGGTCGCATCGCTTCCCCCTGCTCGGCGCGGCGGCGCATGAGGGCGCAGCGGCTTTTGCGGGCTCCGGAGGGGTGTCGCCGACAGCCCTGGATGGGGCGCCCAAGGCAGCGGGGAAGGACGGATCGGACGCCTCTGCTGGATTGCTTTCCCCCAATGAGAAGGATCTCGTCCGTGATGAAGCAGCCGAACAGGCGGCGGAGCGTGTCGTTTCCTCCTACTTCGTCGTGGACGAGCGGGCCGTGGGGAGCAGCAACCTGTTCGTTGACGTGTGCGAGCAGGGTCGGCGCAATACGGGATCTCTCGACGGTCGCCCACTGGTGCGAGGTTCATTAAGCACGGGGCTTTCCTCCGGTACCGCGGGCCGCGCCGTCCCGCTCGGCGCGATCATGGGACCCTATGTGCCGAGCAAGGACGTTCAGGCGACGGAGCGCTTTCTGGCGGAGGGACTGCCCACCCTCCGCGCTGCAGGCACGGTCTATGCCACTCCGGCGTTCGACGGCCTCATGGCGCCGCGCCCTCCTAAGGTACGTATCGGCCTGTCGGTTCGCTCGGGCCTCGTTGAGCTGTCGCTCATGGCGGACGAGGTGCCCGCGCGCGAGGTCGCCGCTGTGCTTGCGAGCTACCGGCGCAAGAAGCGCTTCCATCGCCTCAAGGACGGCACCTATCTCGACCTGCAGGGCGCTGGCTTGGCGGAACTTGACGGCATTGCCTCATCGCTGGGGCTTACGGCCTCTCAGCTCGACACAGGGTGTGTCGAGTTGCCTGGTTACCACGCGTTTCATCTCGACACCGAGGTTGCGGGCGCAGAGAAGGACGCCTCGTTCACGGATTACCTCGACGACTTCCGAAGCGTTGACCCCGCATCGTACGTCGTTCCCCCTACGCTGGTAGGCGTTCTGCGCCCCTATCAGGTCGAGGGCTATCGCTGGCTTCGCGCGGTCGGCGATCGTGGCTTTGGCGGCATCCTTGCCGACGAGATGGGGCTGGGCAAGACCGTCCAACTCATCGCATACCTGCTCGCTACGCGCGACGAGGCCCGCTGTGTGGGCCCCTCGCTCATCGTGTGTCCCGCGTCCCTTGTCTATAACTGGCAGGCGGAACTCGAGCGATTTGCGCCCGACATGCGCGTCGGTGTCGTGGCGGGCTCGCCCTCGGAGCGTGCTGCCGTTCTGCGTGGCGCCCACTGGGTTGAGTCGGGCGCCTGCGATGACGGGTACCTGACCGACCGGATATCGCCTGACTCGGTGATTGGCGCGTCGCGTGCGCCCGCATCGCGTTCGGGGGTCGATGGCGCTTCGGACGACATGCTTGTCGGCAGCGACTACGAGGTGCTTATCACCTCCTATGACCTGCTGCGGCGCGACGTCGCGCTTTATGAAGGGCGCACGCTGTTCTGCCAGGTGCTCGACGAGGCTCAGTACATCAAGAACCACGCGACGAAAGTCGCCCAAGCCGTCAAACAGCTCGCGGCGAGCCATCGCTTTGCGCTGACGGGTACGCCCATCGAGAACCGCCTCTCCGAGCTATGGAGTATCTTCGACTACCTGATGCCCGGTATCCTCGGGCCCTATCAGCGCTTCCAGAAGCGCTTTGAGCAGCCGATCCTCGACGGAGACGAGGGGGCGGCTGCTCAACTGCAGGCGTTTGTCGCCCCGTTTGTCCTGCGCCGTCTCAAGCGTGATGTGCTGACCGATCTGCCTGACAAGATCGACGGCGTCGTCTACGTCCAGCTCGAGGGGGAGCAGCGTCGCCTTTACGCCGCCCACGAGCAGCGCCTGCGGGCACAACTTGCCCGCACGGGCGATGCTGAGTTCGCGACGGGCAAGCTGCAGATCCTCGCGGAGCTCACTCACCTACGCGAGCTGTGCTGCGACCCGCGCCTGCTCTACGAGGACGCGCCGGATGCCTCGGCCAAGCTTGCGGCAATAGTGGACCTCGTGGAGACCTGTCGTGACGAGGGTACCAAGATGCTCGTGTTCTCCCAGTTCACGAGCTTTCTTGACCTCATCGCGCAGCGCCTGCGCGCCGAGGGCGTCGCGTTCTATACGATTACAGGATCAACGCCCAAGCAGCACCGCCTCGAGCTCGTCAACGCATTCAACTCCGACGACACCCCCGTGTTTCTCATCTCGCTCAAGGCAGGCAACACCGGCCTCAACCTCACGGGGGCCTCCGTCGTCGTTCACGCCGATCCCTGGTGGAACGCCGCTGCCCAGAGCCAGGCGACCGACCGAGCTCACCGCATCGGGCAGACGCACGTCGTGAGCGTCTACCAGGTCGTTGCGCGGGATACGATAGAGGAGCGCATCCTCCGCCTTCAGAAGGCGAAGAGCGCCCTTGCTGAGCAGTTCGTCGGGGCGGCGGGCGGCGAGGCGGCAAGCGGTATCGCGCGCCTGACGAAAGACGATCTGCTCGCGATCTTGGGGTAGGGGCGCGATGCCTGGCTGTGTGAGCGGGATGGCCCATCATGCGGTTTTCCGAATTGTGCGTGGTCGCGTGCTATCGCAGCTCTGTCCAGAGTCGGGTGTTCACATACGCAGCGGATGTCCTGCCATCTGACGGAAACCTGACAGCCACCAAACGGCTGCCTGGCAACAAAACCGCAGGTAACATGGCATGCTTGTGAACTGTTCTCTCGGATGTCCACACGTGCTGTCGAGGCGTATCCTCGCGACATGGATACCTCACGCGACATAGTCATCTGTGGGTCGTCGGCGCTTGAATACTGGCGTGCAACTATGGGACGCCCCTGTGCGGGGGTGCGGGCGTCCTGCCGTGTGGCTGGCGCGAGCCCCCGCCGCGACACTCCTGTCCCACTTATCCTCGGCGTGCTCGACGACCGCCTTGCCTCCATCCTTCATGCGCCGATTGACGTGGAAGTGAGCGACCCTGCGGCTCGTCGGCCCTCCACCGCGGTGCGTTGCCACGTAGAGACCGGCGCGCTTTTGCCGAGGGACGTCGCCTTCCTCGCTCCGGGCGTGAGTGCCGTTTCGCCAGAGCGATGCTTCCTGCAGCTCGCTCGTACGTTGCCCCTTCCGAGCCTTGTCATGCTGGGATGCGAGCTCTGTGGAACGTACGGTCGCGACCCCGAGGCCCAAGAGCGGCTTTTCCAGCGATCACGACCCCTGACGAGTGTCGCATGCCTGCGAGACTATCTTGCAGAACACGCCTCCAGCAGGGGAGTAGTACGTGCCGGCAAGGCTCTGTCTTGCATATGCGACGGGTCTGCCTCGCCGATGGAGACCGTCTACTACATGCTCGGCTTTCTGCCCTGTCGTCTCGGCGGATTTGGCCTGCCCGCTCCCATCCTCAACCATCGCATCGACCTGAGCGAGGAGGCACGGCTCATCTCGGGGCGCTCCTACCATGTGCTCGACTTCTGCTGGCCAGCTTTCGGGTTTGGCGTCGAGTACGACGGGCGCTCCGTCCATACGCGCGAGGCTGCCTTCGACGCCGACCGCCGACGCACGGCGGCCTTGCTGGCCATGGGGATCGAGGAGCTGGCGTTGACCGCAGAGCAGCTCCGCAACGACGAACTCCTTGCGGCGCACATGCGTCTTGTTGCCCGGCGCATTGGCTTTCGCATGCAAAGACGCTCCTACGACGCGCGCGGGCGTCGGCTTGAGCTGCGCCGCCAGCTCTTTGGGAGACCGGACGGATCGGCGCGCCCCCTCTGGCCCGCGCTGCGGGCAGGGGAGCAGACGCTTCGCGAGGCGTTGAATGCTGCGCGTAGACGTTAGGAACGCAAGACGTCGGGTCGCCCGACTGGGGTTGGCTCACGCGCGGCCATCAGGGCATGGCTTGCTACAAAAACCCGGCTTGTGAAATCGGCTGCTACAAAACACAACGAAATGTACGATGAGAAGCGCATTTTGATAGCGTGATGCTATTGTCGATTAGTATCACCGCAGGTAAACGAAGTGCATGTAATCCTAGAGACTAGATAATATCGCACATATCGGGGGTGCGGCAGGAAGTTGGACCGGGGGATTACCCGGTCGGGACGGAGGCCGCGTGTACAGCGACAGGGAGAGGGCGTTCCACGTCCAGAG
>JAGZEG010000021.1 GCA_018368455.1 Coriobacteriia bacterium | reverse complement strand
CTCGACCTCGCCGCCGATCGTCACGATCCACTCGTCGGCCACGGCCGGGTCCGTCGTCGTGCGCCACTCGGCCGGCTCGTTGTTCAGCGACTCGAAGAACATCTGGTCGGTGCCGGAGATGGTCGTCTGGTCGTAGGAGAGCTCGACGTTGGCCTCCTCGGCCGCGACGTCGGTGATGCCCTTGTACAGGTCGTACTTGGCGTAGTCCCACATCTCGTACTGGTTGCCGCCGACCTGCGAGCCGCCGTCGGACAGGTAGTGGCACGAGTCGCAGCTGCCGCCCATGCCCGTGAAGGCCGTGCTGCTGTTGTGGATGCCGTGCAGCGACTTGTACAGGCGGTCGCGGCCGAACTCCTCGTGGCGATGGCAGCCGAGGCAGTCAGAGAGCGTCGTCTGGGCGGGGTAGCCGGCGGCGTACACGTTGTGCTTCGTGCCGAGGCTCATGACGATGTCCTCGAAGCTGGTGTGGCAGCTGAGGCAGCCGCGCTCGTCGGCGTTGAGGTAGCCGACGTTCCAGCCCTTGGGGTCGCTCGGGACGGGCTGGTAGATGTTGCCGAACGAGTCAACGTAGCGCTTGGGCTGGTTGGCCTCGGCGTTGGCAGCGACCTTCTCGGCGTACGTGAGCTTCTCGGTGTAGTCGGCGTAGTTGTCGAGCGACGTGCCGCCGTCCGTGCCGTAGCCGATCGTGTTGCCCAGGCGCGTGTCGGTGCCCACGAGGGCCTTGGCCTCGTCGGACCAGCCCTCCTGGGACGCGGCGGCCGCGCTGTCAGCCGCGGCGGAGTCCTCGGCGAAGGCCGACACGGCGCCGGCGCACGCGAGGCTGCCGGCGAGCATGAGGCCCAGGCCTGCCGTCAGCACCGTTTTCCTGATGTTCATAGTGCCCCCTCTCGTACATGGATGGTTCGGATGGGGCCCGCTGCGGGCCGGCGGATCCTGGCGATCGAGCCGGGCCGCGCAGCGGGTCAGAAGTGCCGTGGTGAAGGAGCCGCGCTTACTCGACGGTGAACAGGAAGTTCGTGTCGAGCGACGGCGGGTACTCGGTGCCGCTCTCGCCCTGGCAGAACGTGCGGATCTTCAGCAGGTAGCAGCCGGGCTCGGGCGGGGTGAAGTCCAGGTACCAGTACGTCCACTTGATGGGGTCGTTGTCGGGCGTCTCCATCTCGACCCAGCTCTGTCCGCCGTCGAGCGAGAACTGGATCTTGCTGATGGGATCGCCGAACGCGTCGGACACGCCCTCGAGGTGCACGGGCTCGCCGTTCTGGAAGACCTTGCCGTCGGGGTAGTTCAGCACGGCGGCGTTCGGGCTGCCGGGCGTCTCCTCCTGTGGCTCGCTGGCCTTCTCAGCGGCCTGCTTGGCCATGGCCTCGTCCGTCACGAAGTTGAACTCCGTGAGCGCCTTGACGAAGCTGGCGGCCGAGTTGCGCGGGATGGCCAGCGTCAGGGGCCAGCCCTGCGTCACGGGCAGCGTCTCGCCGTTGATCTCGGTCACGAGCAGGCACTCGTCCTGGTTGACCTCGTCGAACGTGATGCCCTTGAGGCTGTAGCCGTCCTCGGAGTTGTACTTGATCTTGTTGACGGTGTCGGCCGGCTTCACGTACTCGATGATGTCCTTGACGGGGATGCCGGTGAACTCGGCCTGGAAGATCCAGGCGTTGCCGATGCCGTTGGCGATGCACTGCTGCTTCATCGTGTACGTCTTCGTGCCGAACATCTCCTTGAGCTCGGAGACGCTCGCTTCGATGGGGTTCTCGACCTCGCCGTCGATCGTCACGATCCACTCGTCGGCCACGGCCGGGTCCGTCGTCGTGCGCCAGCTCGTCGGCTCCATCCACAGAGACTTGAAGAACTGCTGCTCCGTATCGGAGATGACCTCCTGGTCGTAGGAGACCTCGAGCTGCGCCTCCTCGGCAGAGACATCGGTCAGGCCCATGTAGTGGTCGTACTTGACCAGGTCCCACATCTCGAATTCGCCCTGCGGCGTCACGAAGTGGCACGACTCGCAGTTGCCGCCGAGCGACTGGAACGCGATGTTGCCGTTGTGGACGCCGTGCAGCGACGTGGACAGCGGGATCTTGCCGTGCAGGCCGCTCGGGCCGTGGCACGACGTGCAGTTCGTGATCGTCAGCGTCGTGGCGTACCCCTCGACATAGACGTCGTGACGCGTGTCCATCTCGATGAGGATGTCCTCGATGGACCGGTGGCAGCTGAGGCAGCCGCGGCCGTCCGCGTTGAGGTACGTGTTGTTCCAGCCGGCCGGGTCGTTCGGCGTCGGCTGGTAGATGTTGCCGAAGTAGTCGACGTAGCGCTTGGGCGCGACTGCCTCAGCGTTGGCGGCGTCACGGTCGGCGTACTCGATGGTGTCGATGTAGTTCTCGTACTCGGCCCAGTAGTCGACGCCACCCTCGTAGCCGGTCGTGTTCGCCATGCGGGTGTCGTTGGCGGCGAGCTCCTTGGCCTCGTCGGACCAGCCCTCCTGGTACGCGGGAGCTGCGTCCTGGCTCGCGGCCTCGTCGGCCAGCGCCACGCCGATGCCGGCGAACGCCAGACTCCCTGCGAGCACGATGCCCAGACCGCCGCCCAGCAGCTTTGCTCCGATGCGCATGCTTCCCCTCCTCCTCTCCTCTTCGTGCGTTTCATGCGGGGCGCGTGCCGTTCGTGCGGTGGCACACATCCGCCCTTGCCTGAAACAACCTTAAGAAAAGGGAGGCGGCGTCGGTAGCTAGAGCTTTCTTTGTAGGCCCCCTCAGGGGCTCATCAGGGGTCAAAAGAAACTATGTAGGCGCTATTTACCTGCGGAAACAAGAGAATGTCCGCGGGTTGAGTGCGGCGTTCTGCGCGGGTGTTACGCGCGCTCTGCGGCGCTTGCAGGGGCGCCCTGCGCATCGATGAGGTCGAGCATTTCCTGTCGGCTGTGCACGCCCATCTTGCGGTAGGCGTGGTTGAGGTGGACGTTGACGGTACCCACGGAGATGCCCAGGGCCTCGGCGATGCGCTGGGCGGTGTTCCCTTTGGCCGCCAGCATCATGACCTCAGTCTCCTTCGCGGTGAGGCGGTACTCCTGCGAGACGCGGTCGCAGCGCATCGTGAAGCGACGGGCCTGGGGCCGATCGCCATCCTTGACGTGGAGCAGCTCGACGAACGTCCTCTCGTCGACGACGAACAGGAACGCCGCGAACACGAGCACGGCGGCCAGGACGGCGAACGCGACCTGCAGGCGGAAGCTCGCAGCCACGGCGGGGGCGAGCTGGCGTCCGAGCAGGATGCCCACGAGGCAGCCTCCGTTGGCGACGCCGAGCCCCAGCGCGTAGCTCACGCGCGCGTTCAGGCCGTGGATGAAGCTGACCTGGGCGAACAGGACCTCGATGATCAGGTAGAACATCATGCGGCACACGAGGTTGGCCGTATCGGTGGCGAGGCCGAGCCCCTGCAGCGCGGGCATGAGGGCGAGCAGCAGCGCCATGACGAGCATGAGCACGTGGTTGATGCGGCCGATGCTGTCGCGCTCGGGGCGGGCGAGCGACACGAGCGCCACGAGGACGGACGCGATGAGCGTGGCGAGCAGCAGCGCCCAGGGATAGATGGGGTCGGCCACGGCGCCGGGCGCCTGGAAGAGCATGCGCGAGAAGCTCTCGGAGAAGCCGAGCAGTGCGACGCCGACCAGGGCGCGGGCGAACGTCGCGAGCGGGCGGGCGGCGGGCTCGCCGGGCTGGTCGGCCAGGGGGCGCGCCGAGGCGGGTGCCGGCAGGGCGTCCGTGACGAACAAGGCGGCGCCTGCCAGCGGAAGGGCCGTCGTCACGATCGTTGCCACCAGCGGGGGCAGGGCTGCCACGAGTATGAACACGATGGCGGCAAAGGCGAACGCCGCTCCGATGTAGACGCCCGTCCGTCGGCTGTAGCGCATGGTGAACGAGGCTCCCCAGCACCAGCACTGCATGGCGGAGCCCACGCCCGAGAGCACAGAGGCCAGCGGTACCCAGGGAGACTGCCCCGGAGTGGCCGGCCCGCCCACCTCGAGCAGCAGCGTGCAGATTGCCAACGTCACGCTGGCGACGAGCATGGAGACGCGCGCGTTGTGCCACGGGCCGCGCGCCGGCGCGTCCGGCTCTCGTGTGATGAAGCGCGACCACGGCACGGCGCCGACGAGCGAGATGGCGACGAAGCCGAGGCACCAGGCCATCGTGACGTTGCCAAGGCGCATGACGTCACCCATGGACGCGCCGTGGATGACGGGGCTGAACAGCATGATGAACAGCCATGCCTGCAGAAAGCCCTTGCCCAGGATGGGCCGCAAAATGTCTGCCTTGCCGCCCGGGCAAGGCTCAGGTTCTGGTGCGGGGCTGGGCTGGAGGGCGCTGCGGGGCGACATGGCGACGGCCTACTCCTCGACGATGAGCGTTGCCTCGGCGGCGATGGGGCTCTTGCGGCCGTCCTCCGTGACGGAGCGCACCTTGAGCTGGTACGTGCCGGGCTGCTTCGGCGTGTAGGCGTACGTCCAATGCACCATGAGGTTGGGGTCGGACGCGCTCGTGTCATACGTGGCGTACGTCTTCCAGTCGTCGAACGTGAACTCGACGGCGACGATGTGGCGGCCGTAGTCGTCGGCGTACCCCTCGAACGTGATGGTCTGGCCGACCTTGCACAGCTTGGGAGGAATCATGGGGACGGATCCTTTCCGATGCGGATGTTGGACAGGCGCGGCGCTTTTGGGCGGGCGTGGCTCCCTCCTGCCGCAGCTCCGCGCGCATGTCTCCCATGATACGAGTATCTGCCGCCTAAAAAAGGCTGCGCAGGCTAATTCTTGTTGCTGTGCGCCTCGGGCGCATCTGGGCGACGCTCAGGCCTCAGCGCACCGAAGGCGAAGCTGAGCAGCAGCGTGATGAGGCAGCCGGTCGCGGCGCCGCTGATGTCGATCCACACGTCGCTCACCATGCTGCCGCGCCCGTCGGAGAACAGCTGGATCGTCTCGTCGACGAGCGGCGTGAGCACGAGCAGCAGCGCCACGGCGAGCGCCCTGGCGGTCCGATGCCCCTGGGCGGCGCGGTGCGGTCGCAGCGCCTGCATGGCCACGAGTCCCAGGCACAGGTACTCGGTGAAGTGGGCGGCCTTGCGGACGATGTGCTCCGTGAGCCAGCCCGCGGGGATGCCCAGAGACGCCATGCCCTGCTGGATCATCTCGAGCACGCCGGAGCTCAGCTCGCCGCTCTGCTGCCCGGGCACCATGGAGTTGCCCCAGATGATGCACATGAGCACGACCATGGCGACGAGCCACGGCAGGCAGACACGCTGAGAGCGGGAAGTGCCCGCGAGGCCCTGTCCCGAGCCGGACGCGTTGGGTGTTGGTGATGCGAGCAAGGTGGTTCGTCCTTTCTGATGCGCGATTCCGCCCACTGCCCATCATAGCGGCTCGGGTGCTGGCGTGCGTTCTGCGTCCCGCGCCTCGGATAACTCTCCCGAGTGCGTGTCGCGCGCTCTGTATGCATCGCGTGGCGGGTTTGTTGCCGGGGCGTGTCCGTTTGTGCGCCTCTGTTAAATCCCCGTGTCAGGGCTTTTTCGGCGGCGGGACGCTGTGGCAGGCTTCGTTCACAAACACAAGTCCGTGCCTTCCCGCAGCGCCCGCTTGCGATGCCGGGCGTCTGGCCCCGAGACGAATCGGAGGATCATTCCATGAGTTATGTGCAGCGCGTCATCGACCTCGTGAAGCAGAAGGACCCGAACCAGCCTGAGTTCATCCAGGCCGTCACCGAGGTTCTGACGTCGCTCGAGCCTGTTCTGGACGCGCATCCCGAGTACGAGCGGGCCAAGATCCTCGAGCGCCTCGTCGAGCCCGAGCGCGTCGTGCAGTTCCGCGTGCCGTGGATCGACGACAGCGGCGAGGTGCAGATCAACCGCGGCTTCCGCGTCGAGTACAACTCGGCCATCGGGCCCTACAAGGGCGGCCTGCGCTTCAACCCGACCGTCTACCTGGGCATGCTCAAGTTCCTCGGCTTCGAGCAGGTGTTCAAGAACGCGTTGACGACGCTGCCGATGGGCGGCGGCAAGGGCGGCTCGGACTTCGACCCCAAGGGCAAGTCCAACCGCGAGATCATGCACTTCTGCCAGAGCTTCATGACGGAGCTCTCGCGCCACATCGGCCCGAACACCGACGTGCCTGCCGGCGACCTGGGCGTGGGCGGTCGCGAGATCGGCTACCTGTTCGGCCAGTACAAGCGCCTGCGCAACGAGTGGAGCGGCGTGCTCACCGGCAAGGGCCTCGAGTTCGGCGGCTCGCTGGCGCGCACGGAGGCTACGGGCTACGGCCTGGTGTACTTCGTCGACGAGTACCTCAAGTGCCACGGCGACTCGTTCGCCGGCAAGACGGTCGTCGTGCACGGCTCGGGCAACGTCGCCATCTACGCCGTGCAGAAGGTCACGCAGCTCGGCGGCAAGGTCGTAGCCTGCTCCGACACGAAGGGCTGGATCTACGACGCCGAGGGCATCGACTACAAGGTGCTCGAGGACATCTACAACGCCAAGCGCTCCGGCCACGACAAGGGCGTGAGCCTGGCCATGTACGTCGACCAGCGCCCCGGCGCCGAGTGGCACGAGGGCGACGGCCGTGGCGTGTGGCAGATCCCGTGCGACGTCGCGCTGCCGTGCGCTCGCGAGAACACGCTGCACCTCGAGGACGCCAAGGCGCTCGTCGCCAACGGCTGCAAGGTCGTCGGCGAGGGCGCGAACATGCCGACGACGCTCGACGCCACGGCGTACCTGCAGGAGAACGGCGTCGCGTTCTTCCCGGGCAAGGCTGCCAACGCTGGCGGCGTCGCGGTGTCCGGCCTGGAGATGAGCCAGAACTCCGAGCGCCTGAGCTGGACGTTCGAGGAGGTCGACTCCCGCCTCGAGACCATCATGCGTGGCATCTACCACACGTGCGACGACGCGGCCCGCGCGTACGGCCACGAGGGCAACTACGTCATGGGCGCCAACATCGCCGGCTTCAAGAAGGTCGCCGACGCCATGATGGCCCAGGGCATCGTGTAAGAAAGATCCTCGCAGAGGCCGCCTGCCAAGGCGCCGTTCTCGGAATCGTCCGAGGGCGGCGCCTTATTGCGTGCGTGGGGACAGGCTGCGCCACCCGGCCTTGCGGCGCCGGCCGAAGCAGCCTTTTTTGCGCACGGGGGCGGGTGGCACTCGCGGGTTTTCGACATCGAGGCGGGAGGTAGCCCCTTGAGGTTGGAGGCGGCCCCTTTTTGCGCGCGGGAGCGGAGGCGCGGGCGCACGCCGCGTGTGGCGGGAGTCCGCGGGCGGCCGCAGCTGATGGTGCGCCCCTTCTGTGCGCACGCTCGCTCACGGTGATCCGGCCCGTGCGGCGGGGTCTGCGCGCGGCCGCAGCTTCGGGGCGCCTTTTTGGCCAAACGGCGCCGTTGTGTATGGTGTCCCTGCTGGGGCCGGGTTCGCTCGCGATGGGCCTTCGCCCGCGACCTGCGGTTTTGCGAGCTGTCTCTGTCGGCTCTGCTCGAGCGCGGAAGATAGGCCATACACGGCGCACGATCTTGGCCAACAACCGGCCGCAGCTTGCGAATCGAGGGGGTCGGCGGACTCTCGGAGTCTCCTCTGCACCGGGTGCCCTCAATCAGGGCGATTCGTGAGGATTTGCGGCGTAGTCGGGAATTTAACGTGTCTGACTCCTCTCGCCTCGGACAAGGCCTAAGATGCCGTGCATCTAATCGCCAAATCATGCAAAATGGTTGGGAGAGTATCGATGAATATGCAATATTGCGAATCTGCACTGTCCAGCAGCAAGACACAGGCGCCCTCCGTGACGCGTCGTGGCTTCCTCGCCGGCGCCGCAGCCACGGCTGGCCTGCTTGCGCTCGGTTCCAAAGGACTCGCTTCCACGCCTGCGATTGCTGCTGAGGGCTCCGACTACAAGGGTCCCGACGCCGACACGTCCGCTGCCGTCCAGGGCGGCACGCTCAACTGGTTCATCATCAACCCCGCCGGCATCGAGCCGTTCTCCTCGTCTGAGAACAACGGCTGCATGGTGACCTACGCGCTGTTCGACACGCTGACGGCGCTCAACAACTTCGATGGCCAGGTCACGCCGCTCGCGGCCGAGAGCTGGGAGTCCAACGACGACGCGACGCAGTTCACGTTCCACCTGCGCAAGGACGCCACGTTCCACAACGGCGCGCCCGTCACGTCGAAGGACTTCAAGTACAGCTGGGAGCGCATCTGCAAGCACGACTTCAAGCCGTCTCCCTCGACGCAGGGCTCCATCATCACGATGGTGAAGGGCGCCACGGAGATGCAGTCCGGTCAGGCCTCCGAGCTCGCCATCGAGTGCCCCGACGACTACACGCTCGTTGTGAACCTGACGCAGCCGTTTGCCGACTTTCCCATCATCACGACGCATCCCTCGACGGCGCCGGTGCCTGCGGGCTCGACGGATACTGAGGAGGACTTCCAGAAGTTCCGCGTCGCGCCCATCGGCAACGGCCCGTTCCAGATGGACGGCCAGTGGGAGGACGGTCAGCGCATCGTCGTGAAGCGCTACGAGGGCTACACGGGCGAGAAGCCGTTCATCGACGGCGTCAACTTTGCCATCTACGCTGATGACGACACGGCGTGGTCGGAGTTCCAGGCCGGCAACCTCGACTTCACGCTCATCCCCAACGGCCAGTTCACGGCCTCGACGACGATGTACGGCACGGCGGAGGTCGACGGCAACCTCGTGAACCCCGGCAAGCAGGTGCTCTCGGGCAAGGAGACGACTGTCTACTGCATCATCTGCAACAACGAAGACGCCGTGATGAGCAACAAGGACCTGCGCATCGCCCTGTCCTATGCCATCAACCGCCAGGCCATCTGCACGACGGTGCTTGAGAACTCGCGCACGCCTGTCGATGACGTGCTGCCGCCGTCGCTCGCCGGCTATCAGGCGGGCACCTGGGAGCACTGCCCGGCCGAGAGCGACAAGGACAAGGCAGCCGAGTACCTCGACAAGGCGGGCTACCCGGCCGACGCAAACGGCAAGCGCAACCTGTCGCTGACGCTGTCGACGAACACGGGCTCGGGCAACGAGGACATCTTCACGATGATCCAGGCCGACCTGCAGGCCGTGGGCATCGATGCGACGATCGAGACGCAGGAGTGGGCCGCCTACCTCGACGCCCTGACGGCGGGCGACTACCAGATCGGCCGCATGGGCTTCACGGCTGACGCGCCGAGCGCCTACTCCTACCTGCAGGACGCGTTCTTCAAGGGCGCGGGCAGCAACTACTGCAAGTACGACAACCCCGAGTTCGAGGCGGCGCTCAACGAGGCGGCAGGCAAGACGGATGCCGACGAGCGCGCTGCGGGCTACCAGGCCGCTGACAAGATCGTGGCCGAGGACTTCCCGCTCATCCCGCTGTGCGTGTACGGCCACGGCTACGTGTGCTCGGGCCGCGTGAACAACCTGCTCATGAACATGATGGGCTACGCGCGCTTCAACCGCTGCTGGCTGAGCGCGTAGGGCGCAGGCTCTGCTGATATGGGCCACCGAGGCCGCCGGGCCGTCGAGAAGGACGGTCTGGCGGCCTTTTTGCGCGCTCGAGCATGCGGGGGCGGGGCTTTTCGAGACGGGGAAGGTGCCTGGGCACCCAGAGAAGGACGAGAAGGGGTCCGCGTGGCCAAAAGGTGCCCGCTTTGCGAGTGGACAGGCGCGCTGCTAGCTATGGCATCCGAGAAAACCGCAGGTCGATAGGACACGTTTTCCTGGCGGTGAGCATCTGACACCAGAAATCCTCGCAAAGCAGGTACTTTTTGGCCAACGAGGCGGCCTCTGGTACTGCTCTGCCTTTCTGGACGCGGAGATCGCGCCCGTTGGCACGCCGGGATTGCGGCGGAGCTCGTGGAGCCGGATTAGCCGGGTGCGGCGAGGCGGTCCAGCCTGCCATGCGGGAAGCGCCACCTTCCGTGGGCAGCGATTTCCGCATGTGCCAGCGGTTGCAGGGAAGCCCCGGTCGCCGCCCTTCCGATGCGGGGCGATGGCCGGGGCTTGGTTATCGGGTTCTCGCCGGGCGCCGCCCCGAGCGGGCGCATTGGCCTCGCGAGGCGAGTCGCTTGTTCTCGGGCGTCTCGTCTTCCTACCAGCAGGCGATGAGGCTATCCGTGCGGCTCTCGCATCCGCCGACGAGCGTGTCGTTGTCCAGCCGCACGATCATCTGGCCGCGGCCGAACTCGCTGGTATCGAGCTCGACGCGCACGCGGTGGCCGCGCCGCGCCAGCTTGCGGGCCAGCTCCGCATCGAAGCGGTCCTCGACGATGAGCGAGCCGTCGCGCAGCCACTGCCAGCGCGGCGCGTCGAGCGCCTGCTGCGGGTCGAGCCGCCCGTCGACGTAGTTGCAGACGACCTGCACGTGGCCCTGCGGCTGCATGTAGCCGCCCATGACGCCGAACGGCCCCACGGGGCGGCCGTCGCGCATGAGGAAGCCGGGGATGATTGTGTGGTACGTGCGCTTGCCCGGCGCCAACGCGTTGGCAGCCGTCGGGTCGAGCGAGAAGTCGTGTCCGCGGTTCTGCAGGGCGACGCCCGTCCCGCGCACGACGATGCCTGAGCCGAATCCCATGTAGTTCGACTGGATGTAGCTCACCATGTTGCCCTCGGCGTCGGCGCAGCACAGGTAGACCGTGTTGCTATGCGGCGGCAGCGTGGGCCCGAAGTCCTGCGCATGCTCGCTGATGCGCGCCGCGCGGCGGGCGCACAGCTCGGGCGTCAGCAGCTCGTGGGGGTCGACGTCCATGCGCGTGGGGTCCGTGACGTGGGCGAATGCGTCGGCAAACGCGAGCTTCATCGCCTCGATCTGCCGGTGGAGCGCCAAGTCGGGCTCGATGCTGTCCGTGCGCCCGGAGCCTCCGAACGCCAGCGAGCCTCCCGGTGCCGCGAGGGGGCCGCCGAGCCCGTCGAGCGCCTCGAGCGTCCCCAGCGCCATGAGCGCGGCGATGCCCTGGCCGTTGGGCGGAATCTCGCAGACGGTGTAGCCGTGGTAGTCGACGCTCAGCGGTTCGACCCACTGCGGCTCGAACGCGGCGAGGTCCTCATAGCGCAGGTAGCCGCCGTGCGCGCGGCTGTCGGCGTCGATGGCGCGCGCGATGTCGCCCGAGTAGAACGCGGCGGCGTCCGTGGCACCGATCGCCTCAAGCGTGTCGGCGTGGTGGGGCAGCGTGACGAGCTCGCCGGCCAGCGGTGCACGGCCCTGCGGCGCGAACGTGACGAACCACTCGGCGAAGGCATCCTCACCGGCCAGTGGCGCGTACTTGTCGAACGAGCGCTGCCACATGAGCGAGAGGTTCGGCGCGCAGGGATAGCCCTCGCGGGCGTAGCGCACGGCCGGCGCGAGGTTGTCGGCCAGGGAGCGGCGGCCGAAGCGCTTCGTGAGCGCCGCCCAAGCGCCGGGAGCGCCCGAGACGGTGACGGGCGTCCACCCGAGCTTGGGCATCTTGCCATCCTCGGCGCGCCCGTCGGCGAGGACGCGCTCGATGGAGATGGCCGCCGGGGCGGGGCCGCTCGAGTTGAGGCCGTAGAGCTTCTGGTCGCGCGCCGACCACACGAGGGCGAACGCATCGGAGCCGATGCCGTTGGCCGTGGGCTCCACGACGGTGAGCGCGCTGGCCGCGGCAACGGCGGCGTCGACGGCCGTGCCTCCGGCTCGCAGGGCCTCAAGGCCGGCCGCGGCCGCCTGGGGCGAGGAACAGTTCACCATGCCGCCGCGGGCGTACACGGGATAGCGGCGCGAGGGATGGCGCTGGTACGTGGGGTCGAACGGGGCCAGCGGAGTCGGGGCGGCGGGGGAGGGCGTGTCTGCCATGGATGCCTCTTTCGGGATGTCGTGCCGGCGTGGGGGGTGGACCCGGCCGGTCGGGCTGTCGGATCGTGTGCGCGCCCATGCTACCATCGCGGGCGCGTCGCGGGCTCTTTGCATGCGACGAGCGTTTCTTGGACAAGCATCGCGGTCATGTATGGGCAAGCAGGGCCGGACGGGCCTGCGCCCCAAAGCTGAAAGGCGAAACTGCAGCTCGACGGATCCTTCGTGTCGAGGTTGCGGCGCGGGCCATACACAGGTTGGATTCCTGTCCGCGAAATGCTGCCGTGCGTGCGAGAGGGGCTCGCGACTCCGCACCGCAGTTCGCTATGCTCCACCGTGGTACATGCCATTCCTTGCAGTTTCGCAATGCGAATACAAATCTCCGGCAATTCAGCCTGCCTTCAGGCTCGCCTATGCTTGGTGCCATGCATCTGGGAGGTTCCCTCGCGCCTAGGCAATCTCTGGCGAGGTTGGTTGCGGCGCACCAATCGTGAGGGACACAGGGAGAGGAAGACGTATGCACAAGCACGCCAGGAAGTGGGCCTTCGCGGGCTCGTCAATCGTCGCGTTTTGCGCTGCCGTAGGGGTGAGCGCTGCACTGTGCGCTTCAGCGCCGCAGGCTCTGGCAGCCGACGGAGCTCAAGAGCCGACAAAGGAGGAGATCACCGCAGTTGCGCAGTCCGATCCTTCTTCGGTCACCGAGGACGAATGGGGCGTGCTGTATCCTCTCGAGTACGGCTCGTATCACCAGAGTACGGTCAAGGCCGATGGCCAGCCGCACGGCCACTACGACCTCAAGGCTAAGCTGCTTGCCCCGGTCGTGCGCGACGGCACGACACTCATCACCGACGATAGCGGCAACTATGCCATCTCTGGCTTTGAGTATGACGAGGCGAGTCACCAGTGGGTCATCGCCGAGGATCAGCTTGGCGCTGTGGCCGCCCAGGAGTTCAAGCAGGGCTGCTTCTCGTGCAAGACGTCGAACTTTGACATCGTCTACGAGGAGAAGGGGCCCGGCATCTTCGTGGCCGAGCTCGACCAGGACTTCGTCGACACCGTTGATGGCCAGGTGTGGGACTGCAAGACCTGCCACGATGGAGACCCGTCCTCGAGCGCGCCCGACGCCCAGCTCACGTACTGGTCGCAACTGGCTCGCGATGCGTACGACGACTTCGACGCCGCCGAGCGTGCTTGCGGCCAGTGCCACAACTCGCTGGACTATCGCTCGCACATCACCGACCAGGAGACGATGGACGGTTTTGCTCCGTATCAGTTCGGCACGGACATTGACGCGCTGTACGACGCGGTCGTTGAGGACGGCATCTGCGGCGTTGACGAGGAGACGGGCGCACTCGTCTCGACGCTGTCTCACCCCGATGTTGAATTCACCCAGGGTAGCGCGATGCGCGAGCTGGGTGTGACGTGCGTGAGCTGCCACATGCCGCAGGCCACCGACGAGCAGACGGGTGCCACGTACACGAGCCACAACGCCTCGGGCTCGCCGCTTGAGAGCGAGGACTCGCTGAACTACTGTCTGAGCTGCCACTCCGCGCAGGGCATTGAGACGACGGCCGACATGAAGGCCATGGTCAAAGAGCGCCAGGCCGAGGCCGCCGAGATCGAGAAGGCCGCCGACGAGAAGCGTACCGAGGTGCACGAGCTGCTGGCTCAGGCCAACCAGAGCGGCGCCGTTGACGAGGCCACGCTGCAGGAGGCACGCGACAAGTACTCCCGCGCCGACGCGTACCTACAGGCCGTCATGGGCTCGGCCGATTACGGCGTGAAGGTCGCCCACAATCCGATGGCGACCGACAACTACACGGCGCAGGCGAGTGCCCTGCTCGACGAGGTCAAGGAATTGCTTGCGTAGGCTCTGAAGGTGCCTGCGTGGCGCAAAGGTTGCATAGGCGGCGAGACGTGCTTCGGCGCGTCTCGCCGCTTTGCTTTTCGTACAATGGGCGCGGGTTGAGGCGAGGGGAGACTTAATGGGCGGCCATGGGGAGACGAGGCAAGCGGCGGCGCGTCAGGGCGTTGGGCGGTTCTTGGCAAAGGATCGGGATCCCGCGCCGCACGAGGCCCTGCCCCGTCGCATGTCGGCGAGATTCGGTCTCGTCATCGTCGCGGTCGTCACCGTTGCCGCCTGCATCTACCTTGTGTGGACGCACGTCGCCCAGCAGCAGGGCGTCCAGGACAAGGCGCTGACCGAGGCGCGCACGCTCAACGCAGAGATGACGGCCGTGTGGGACTACATCGACCAGTCCCAGAACGCCATCAACTTCAATGCAGACGGCTCCTATGACTTCAAGGGAATCTACTGCGCCGTGGCCGGCAAGGGCATTGCCCGCCGCTTTACGAACGAAGCCGAGGGCTATGTGATCCGCTACGTTCGAGAAGACCCGCGCACGGCGACCGACGAGCCCGACGCCTTCGAGCAGGCGGCGCTTGACAGCTTTAGGGAGGACGCCTCGACGACGGAGTATTACGGTCGCGACACCTACGAAGGCCAGAGCATGTTCCGCTATGTCTCGTTGCTCACGATCAAACACAACTGCCTCGACTGTCACGGGTCTCCTGCTGGCGAGTTCGATGAGACGGGCTTTATCAAGGAGGGCATGGCGCTGGGCGATATGGCGGGGGCGGTGAGCATCATGATCCCGCTTGCGCCATATGAGGCGGAGGCGACGGCGGGGCTCGTCCGCTCTGTCGTGTTCTTTGTCGTGCTTGCCGTGGCGATCGTGCTCATTGTGCGATTCGCGCTGAATCGTTGGGTCACGCAACCCCTGAAGGCTGCCAACGTACGCCTGCGGTCCGAAAACGAGGCCAAGGCTGACTTTCTGGCTGTCATGAGTCACGAGCTTCGCACTCCGCTGTCGTCCATTATCGCGTTCACGGAGATCTGGGAGAAGCGCATGCGGGAACGCGGCGGCGGTGCAGGCCGCGAGGGGGCCGATGTTGACGATGCGCGCCTACTGAGCGAGATAAAGGAAAACAGTCAGGTGTTGCTCGAGATGGTGAACAATACGATTGACGTTGCCAAGATCGAGGAGAATCGCCTGGAGATCACTCGCGATGAGGTGGATGTCGTCGACGTGCTTGGCATGGTGGGAAGCGTTGTCGAGCCGCTGGCGCTCAAACAAGGCATCCGCTTGACCAAGCACGTGGATGCGGACGTGCCTATTGTTTATACCGATGCTGAGGCCTTGCGCAAGATCGTGATGAACCTTGCGAGCAACGCCGTGAAGTTTACGGAGCGCGGCGGTGAGGTGGCCATTGGAGTGCGGATGGGCGATGGCGAGCGGGGCGCCGTGTCGATTCGCGAGCTCGTTATCACGGTGAGCGACACGGGGTGCGGCATCCCGGAGGAGGAGTTCGAGCGCATCTTCGGCAAGTTCAGCCAGTCGGGCTTTGAGATGGCCTCGTCTTCGCAGGGGAGCGGACTGGGGCTCTACCTTGTGCGAACGCTCGCCGAGCGTCTGGGCGGCAGCGTGAGCGTGCAAAGCGAGGTGGGTCGTGGCAGCGTGTTCACGGTGACGCTGCCCCTGGATCCCTTCGTTTCGGATGCTGGCGACCTGTCTGCGCGAGGTGAGTAGGGGCGCTTTCATGACGACGAGCGTCGCTGGCTGTTGGCGAGTGAACGTTTGACCTGGCTATACTGGGGCGTGCGTGTTAGGGGATGACGGCGCGAAAGGGGAGGGACGCGATGGCGAAGATTCTGGTGGCAGATGACGAGCCGAGCCTCGTGTCGGCTCTGGGCATCATCCTGACTGGAGCTGGCTATACGTTTTTTGGCGCATGCGATGGTCGAGAGGCTCTTGAGAAATTTGCACGCGAGAAGCCCGACCTCGTCGTGCTCGATATTGTGATGCCGCATCTTGACGGTTTCGAGGCATGCGAGCGTATTCGCGCCATCGATCCCGATGTCCCCATCCTCATGTTGTCAGCAAAGGGCGACATCGTTGATAAAAAGATCGGTTTCAGGGCTGGGGCCGACGACTACCTCACAAAACCGTTCAACGAGGAAGAGATCTTACTACGCATCGAGGCGCTGCTGCGTCGCCGCGCCCGACGGGGCGGAGCCAAGGAGGTGCCCAGCGGAGGTAGTGGCCACGGCCGCGGCATGACGGAACCCGTTACGATCGGCGATCTCCACATCGATCCGCGTCGCTGCGAGGTGACGGTTCACGGGCGCACTGTGGCACTGACACCCAAAGAGTTCCAGATCCTGGCGCTCATGGCTGACGCGCCGGGCAAGGTTTTCACGCGAGAGGACCTGATCGAGGCGATCTGGGGCAAGGAATACGAGGGCAGCGCCATCAGCATCCCGACATACGTTCGTCGCATCCGAGAAAAGATCGAGGACAATCCGTCGAGTCCCGTCTACCTACAGACTGTCTGGCGCTTTGGCTATCGCCTCGGCGCGTAGCCTCCCGGCGCGCAACTTCTCATCCCCAGGCTGGCGGTTCGGAGCGAACAGATATATACTGTATATCAACTATACTCGAACAGAGGCATCGAGCCGCTGCGGCAGGGAGGGGTGCCCGTGTCTGCGACCCAGATGAACACGCGTATCGATGAGGCGCTCAAGCGCGAGGGCGACGAGGTATTGGCGCGCTGTGGCTACTCGCCGAGCCAGGCAATCCGGGCGCTGTGGACATATCTCGTCCAGACGGGGGACGTCCCCTCGTTTATGAAGGAGTGGCATCGCAACGAGTTTGAGGCCGAGCGTCGGCGCAGGCTTGCGTGTGTGCGCGAAGGTTCGGGCAGCGTGTTGCGTCTGGCCGAGGAGATGGGCCTGGTGCCCTGCTCTGCTGGGGCTCCCTCCGAGGAGGTGAGGTGCGATGGCCGCAACGCTTAACATCGGCCCGGTGGTGTGCGACGCCACGCTGTGGCTTGAGTACCTGGTGGGCAGCACGGCGGAGCGCTGTCGGGAGGCGACGGACGTCATCGGAGCGCTGACGACGTGCGGCTCGCAGATCTGGGTCGCGTCCTCGACACTGGCCAGCCTGGATCGCATGCTTCCCCGGGCATTGCGCAGCGCCTGTGCGGTGGTGACCCCACTGCCCGAGGCCGACCCCCGCGCTCTTGAGGCATGCGCACGTGCGGCGGTCACGCACGTCATGGACCTGGCGCGGGTTGCCAGCATCGGCCAACGGGAATGCGAACGGGCCCGAGAGCTGTGGCCGCGTCTGAGCGACTTTGAGCGTAATCTTGTCGTTGCGGCGGCGGAATCGATAGGGGCGGCGCGCATCGTCACCTATGACGAGTCGTTCCGCGCGGCATATCCCGAGATATGCGTCGATCCCTGCATCTTCTTGGCTGGGACGCAGGGGTAGGGTCAGGGGACACCCGCTGCTGGGTGGCAGCGTCTGATGCGGGGCTCCGAGGGGCCGGTTGCTGCGGGGCTGACGATCTGCCCCTCTGTGGCGCCTGTGGATGATCACAGTTTGCCGCGCGATCCGCTGCTCGGCGGGGTACACGAAGAACGATAGCCGTACGACAAAGTGTGTGCTCGCCCGGTGCGTGGGCCCCGGACGGCCTGTGAGAAGTGGGGATGCCCATGGGTAGGTCTGGCGGCGGAGGCGGCGGTTTCTCAGGTGGTGGCGGCTTTTCGGGAGGTTTTTCCGGAGGAGGTCGTGCCTCGGGCGGCTTCTCGGGCGGCGGTAGCGGCGGGCGTAGCGGCGGTGGCGGTTTTTCGGGCGGTGGCCACGGGCCCTCGTTCGGCGGATTCGGTTGGGGCGCTCCACGCACGGTCATCGTTTCCCACAGGAGTGGTGGTCCGGGCGGCTTAGGCGGCGGTCCCAGCTTCCGGGGCGGCTCGGGGTCAGGCGGTTCTGGCTCCGGCGGCAGCGGGTTCAACGCGCTTGTGGTCATCCTCGTCGTGCTGCTTGTCATCGGCATTGTCGTAGGCCTGCCCAACTGCTCTGGCGGTTCGGGAGGCTCGGGCGGGAGCATCGCCACGTCCACGGTTGAGCGCGAGGCCCTGCCTTCGTCGGCTGCCGAGCAGAGTGGCTACTACACCGACGCGGATGGCGACTGGATCCATCAGCCCACAAAGCTTGAAAGCGGTCTCAAGTCGTTCTACAAGGACACGGGCGTGTGGCCCTACGTCTACATTCTGCCCAACGGCGAGACGACGTCGATCTCCGACCTGCAGGCACGTGCCGAGCAGCTCTACGACGAGCTGTTCAGCGACGAGGCGCACTTCCTGCTTGTCTTTTGCGACGACGGCTTCGGCGGCTACAACTGCGGCTATGCGATGGGTTCGCAGGCCAAGACCATCATGGACGACGAGGCCATCACCATTCTGGGCGACTACCTCGACCGCTACTACGCCGATACCTCCATCAGTGAGGAGGAGATATTCTCCCGGGCTTTCGCGGACACGGGCGAGCGCATCATGACCGTGCAGAAGTCGCCGGTCGTGCCCATCGTTATCTGCGTGACGGTTGTCATCGTGGCCGGTGCGATTGTCATCATCGTGCATCGGCGCAACGAGCAGCGCGAACGCGAGCACAAGCGCACGGAGGACATCCTCAAGACGCCGCTCGAGAAGTTCGGGGATGCGGACGACGCCGCTGAGAAGCTTGCGCAGAAGTACGAGAAGAGAGACGAGGACAAGGCAGACGGCCCAAAGTAGGGCGCGTCTTCAACCTAGCGTAGAAGTTAGGTTGTGCCGCCGGGCGGGTACAAGAGAAAGCGTGCGTGCAAACAGCGGACACGCGAGCGAGGCGCCGAGGCGCCAGACGGGAGCACACAGATGGGCATTCTCGATCGTTTCACCGACATTATCAAGGCCAACATCAACGATCTGCTCGACCGCGCCGAGGATCCCGCCAAGATGATCGATCAATACCTGCGCGAGCTTACGGACAACCTTGCCGAGGTCAAGCAGGAGACGGCTGCCGTCATGGCGGAGGAGGCGCGCACGAAGCGCCTGGTCGACGACAACAAGGACGAGATGGCGCGCTACGAGGATCTGGCCAAGCGCGCCCTACAGGCTGGCAACGAGGGAGATGCCCGCGTGTTCCTCGGCAAGAAGCAGACGCTTGCTGCCAAGGCCGAGACGCTGCAGGCCACGTATGCCGCCGCCCACGCCAACGCCACGAAGATGCGCGAGATGCACGATAAGCTCGTGACCGACATCGAGACGCTCAACGGCCGCCGTGAGGCCATCAAGGCCAAGACGGCCGTCGCCAAGACGCAGGCCAAGGTCAACGAGTTCAGCTCGGGTGCCGACAAGGCCGAGGGCGCGATGGCGGCGTTCGCGCGCATGGAGGCCAAGGCTGACCAGATGCTTGACCAGGCCACGGCCCAGGCCGAGCTTTCGCAGAAGCCGGCCGATCGCGCTGCCGAGCTCGAGGCCAAGTACGCTGCAGCCGGCAATACCCAGGCTGTCGACGACGAGCTCGCCCGCCTCAAGCAGGAAATGGGGCTGTAAGCTCTTCGGAGGCGCCGCCCGTATCGTAGGGGCCGCGCGAGCCTGAGCACGCCGGAGGGGGTACCCGGAAATCTTTCGGGTACCCCCTCCCTTTTTTCGGGAGCTATGAGCTGGGCTGCTGGCGGCTCCGCTCCGCCTTTAGGCGCTCAGGCTGGAGATGATCCCGTCGAGCAGCTCTCCGGAGCGCTCGTAGTTCTCGAAGCCAACCGTGGCGTTGTGAACGATCTTGGAACCGTCGTTCTTGCCGCCCTTCGTGTAGTGGTAGAACGCTTCGGCCAGCGAGTAGTCGTCGCGCGCTTGCTGGATGAGCTGCTCATCCATGCCGCTGTCGATGGCGGCGGCAATGGCGTCGTGGGCCTGCGTGAACTTGCCGTCCAACTCCTCGATTGCCGCGGCGGCCTTGGCCTGCGTGTCGCGCACCATCGAGAGCATGTCGTCGGTGGTCTGGATGTCATCGCTCGCGTGGCACGTCAGGCATTTCTCCATGGCGACGGGGTTGTCCGTGGGCGAGGCCGAAGCGTTGTGGTACGTGAACTCGGTGCCGGACTCCTCGTCGGTTGTTATGGGCATGTGGCAGTCAATGCACGTCAGACCGGCAAGGTCGTGTGCGCTGTTCTGCATGAACTCAACGTCGGGGTGGTCAAGGCAGCTGATGTCGATGCCCAGGTCGTCGGTGGTGTAGATGCCGTCCTCCATGGCGGCCTTATAGACGGATTCCACGTCGAAGCCGTACTGATAGGGCTCGAACGACTCCATGACCTCCTGGCTCGTGATGCGACTGCGGTGATCGTAGGAGTTATGGCACTGGCCGCACACGCGGTCGCCGGCGTCGACCTGCTGCTCCTCGCCATGTGCGAGCGTGAGCCAGTACGTCAGCGTTGCGTCGGGCGCGCTCGTGGCCGGGTCGCCGTTATGACAGGTGTTGCAGCTCCACACCTGGCCGTTCATGTACGACACGAAGTCGCCCGTCATCTTCTCGGTAAACGAGCTGGCGCCGTAGTCCTCGAGCCAGTAATCGTAGTTCTTCGACTTGCACGAATAGCAGCCCATGCGCTCGCGCGTGCCCGATAGGTCGTCGAGGTCGGTGATGGGCACGAACCAGCGCTGCTCGGCAGGGTCATACTCAAGGCCATGCACGATGACGTCGCCGGTGTTGTAGTCGCCGTCTGTGTCTACGAGCTTCGTGTCAGTCTGGCCATCGGCGCGCATGACGCGCTCGCCGGGGGCGAGCAGTTTGGCCTTGAGCGAGTAGTGGCCTTCGAGCTTGCCGTCTTTGATGGTTTCCTCAACAAACGAGCCGTATTCGAGCGGGTAGCGGGCTCCCCAGTCCTCCATGAGCATGTCTTTTGAGGCGCTGTCGGATGATGTGTCTGCGCTCGCGCTGGGTGATGGGCCAGCTAGCGCCGCGCTGACGCCGATGGTGGCGCATAGGGCGAGCGACGCAGATAGCATCGCCGCCTTCTTCACGTGAGAAGCCTTAAACATGAGTACCCCTCTCCTTGCTTGACGATACGTCCTCCCGCGCGACCATTGTCTTAAAAACATTCAGGAAGTTTGGTTGCGAGAGAATTGCATCGGCGATTGCGTTTTCGCAATTGAAGGGCTTGCATGAGGTTTTTCTCGCGGGTGCTGTGACTGCCCCGCGCGGCGTGGGGAGCGTAGGGCACACGCGTGCGGCCAGAATCGACGGGTTTGCGAGCTTTTGCAAATCGACGCCGCGAGATTGGGCGCTCTTTGCGGTTGTGCCAGGTTTGCGCAGAGAAGGCGCCTGACGTACGTGGCTCTGACCTGGGGAAATGCGGATCGCCTTATCACCTTGCGTCGCAGAAGCGAAAAACGCGCCCCGCAAACCTTGCACAGCCGGAGATCGCGCCCATTTTGGGCGCCTGCCTTTGCAAGACCTAGCACAACCGTGAAATGTGGCCGGCTGGTCGGCCGAAAAGTAGCCCAATACCGGCTGGCTTGGGGAAGCGCGCATGGCGATGGGGATGCGGCTGGCGACCACGGGCCGAAGTGGCGCGAGGGGAAACCAAGGGACCGCCTCGGCTTCCCGCGCGCCGTCGGTACCTCACTTCCCGGAACAGAATCCGCGCGCACGGGCCCCGCAGCTCGGCACGCAACTGAGCTGCGGGGCCCGCTTTGCCTCGCGGGTCTTGCCGTGTGGCGCCCCGCGTCCTTACTCCTCGAGCCAGGCTTTCGTGAGCACGGCGACGTTGTCGGGCCCAAAGAACAGGTTGTGCACGCGGCTCGACGTCACGTAGTAGTGCCGGTAGAAGAACAGCGGGATCACCGGGAAGTCCTCGGCCAAGATGGCGTTGGCTTTCTGGTAGGCAGCCGTGCGCTCGTCGGCATCGAGCAGCTGGGATGCAGCCAGGAACGTCTCGTCAAACTCGCTGTTGGAGTAGAACGACCAGTTGCCACCCGTTCCCGTGCGGAACAGGTCGTTGAACACGTAGTAGGGCGACGGGATGAACCCGACCCATCCCAGGCGGCCGAACTGGTAGTTTCCGTTCTGCAGTCCGTCGAGGTAGGCTGCCCACTCCTGCGTCTCGATCTGCGCGTCCACGCCCACCTTGCCCAGGTCGGCCTGGATCATCGAGAGGATGTCCTCGTTGGAAGAGCCCGGGTTGCACGCCAGCGTGACGGACAGGCCGCGCTTGCCGTCGGCGCCGACGGGGTAGCCCGCCTTGTCGAAGTATTCTGAGGCGAGCTCAGCATCGCCCTCGGGCGGGCAGAAGTCCCACCCCGCGCTCTCGTAACCGGGCATGATGGGCGTCAGCATGTTGTCCGCCGGCGTGCGCGTGCCCTGCAGCACCGTCTCGCAGATAGCCTGGCGATTGATGGCGTACGACATGCCGATGCGCACGTCCTTGTTGCCGGCTATGTCGTCGGAGAGGTTGCACAGCAGGTAGTACGTCGAGTTCTGGTCGCCAGTGAGCACCTGTGCGCCGGGGTTGGCCACGTAGCCGTCGCCGCCGGCCTCGCCGTATTGCGCGATAGACGCCTCAAACTGGCCGGACGGGATGACGGTGTAGTCTAGGTTGCCGCCCATGAACTCCATCCAGGCCGTCTGGTCGTCGCTGAACACCTGGAAGTTCACGCCGTCGAGGAACGGCTTGTCGCCCCAGTACCCCTCGTAGCGCTTCACGTTGATGTGCTGGCCGTCGACCCACTCGCCATCCATCATGAAGGGGCCGTTGCCGACGGGGGCGACACGGAACTTCTGGAAGTCCTCCTCGGTGTCGGTGCATCCGTAGGGCACGGGTGCGCTGATGACGTCGGCGACGACGGCGTCGAACTCCGCGAAGGGGTAGGCGAGATTCACGACGAGCGTGTAGTCGTCGGGGCACTCGACGTCGAGCTCGGTGGCCTGCCCCGCCATCATCTCGGAGGCACCCTTGACCTGCTCGATCTTGTAGCCCACGGCAGAGGGAGCCGGCTTGAAGTCCCCGCGGCAGATGCGCTCCCACGCGTACTTGTAGTCGCGTGCTGTAACGGGCTGCCCGTTGTGGAACGTGGCCTCGGGGCGCAGGTGGAACGTGAACCGCGTGGCGTCGTCGTTGGCCTCGTAGCTTTCGCAGGCCTGGGGCACGACGCGTCCATTTGCGTAGTCGTAGCGGGTCAGCGTCTCAAAGAGGTTCGAGCAGATTTCGATGCCCTGGTTCTCCTCGGCGCCGAACGGCTCGATGGCGCCGGGGTTGCTGACGTACCAGCGCAGGATGCCGCCGCTGACGGCGCCCGTCGTGTCGGCGTCGTAGGCTGGGTTGATGGCCTCGCCTGCCCGCGCGAGCTGCCGGGTGCTGGACGCTCCCGCGCAGGCGAGCGCTGTCGCCGTCGCGAGTGCGCCCGCAAGGAAGGCGCGCCTCGTAAGCGCGGGTGCCTGCAAAACTCCGGTTGCAGGGGATGCGCTCGGGGGATTGCCGGTGCCGGATGTGTGCAGAGCCATGGGATGCCCCTTTCTGCGGGATGCGAGACGATCACGCCAAGAGCTTCCCCCATGGTAGGGACGATTTGTGTCGCGGCGGTTTTATGCCAGTCTTTTGTCGGCGAGTCGCCGGGCAGGGGCTGCCCGCGGCTGCGAGCGCATGAAAAAGGGCGGGACCGGAGCCCGCTGAGGCTCGCGATCCCGCCCGATTGCCAACCGCGCCGCTAGTTCTTCAGCGAGTTGAGCGGGGCGGGCATGCGGCCGCCGCGGTGTGCGAACACGGTGCCAGCAAACGCGTTGAGCGGCATGACCGGCGCGGAGCCCATGAGGCCGCCGAACTCGAGCATGTCGCCGACCTTGTGGCCGATGGCCGGGATGAGGCGCACGGCCGTCGTCTTGTTGTTGATGACGCCAATGGCCATCTCGTCGGCGACGAGACTGGCGATGGCCTCGACCGTGACGTCACCGGGCACGGCGATCATGTCGAGACCCACGGAGCACACGCACGTCATGGCCTCGAGCTTCTCGATGGACAGCGCGCCGGACTGCGCGGCTGCGATCATGCCGGCGTCCTCGCTCACGGGGATGAACGCGCCCGACAGGCCGCCGACGCTGGAGCTCGCCATGACGCCGCCCTTCTTCACGGCGTCGTTGAGCATGGCCAGGGCAGCCGTCGTGCCGGGGCCGCCGCACTGGCCGACGCCGATGATCTCGAGAATCTCGGCCACGGAGTCGCCGATGGCAGGCGTCGGGGCCAGGGAGAGATCGACGATGCCCATCTGCACACCGAGGCGCTTGGAGGCCTCGCGGGCCATGAGCTCGCCGACGCGCGTGATCTTGAACGCCGTCGCCTTGATCGTCTCGGCGACCGTCTGCATGTCGGCCTGGGGGCTGAGCTGCTTGAGCGCGGCCGCCATAACGCCGGGGCCCGAGACGCCGACGTTGATGACCTCGTCGCCCTCGCCCGAGCCGTGCACGGCGCCCGCCATGAACGGCGAGTCCTCGACCATGTTGGCGAACACGACGAGCTTGGCTGCGCCGTAGCAGTGGTTGTCGGCCGTCTTCTCGGCCGTGGCCTTGATGACCTGCGCCATCTTGAACACGGCGTCCATGTTGATGCCGGCGCGCACGCTGGCGAGGTTCACGCTGGAGCACACGCGGTTTGTCGAGGCGAGCGCGTCGGGGATGCAGTTGATGAGGCGCAGGTCGCCGTCGCCCATGCCCTTCTGCACGAGCGCCGAGAAGCCGCCCACGAAGTCGACGCCCACGGTGGCGGCCGCGTCGTCGAGCGCCTGGGCCAGAGGCACGAGGTCGGTGGCGGGCGTGGCGGCCGCGAGCTGGGCCATCGGCGTCACGGAGATGCGCTTGTTTACGATCGGGATGCCGTACTCGCGCTCGAGCGACTCGGCGACGGGCACGAGGCGCTCGGCGGCGGAGGTGAGGCGGTCGTACACCTTGCGCGCCATCACCTGGATGTCCTCGTCGATGCAGCTCATGGTGTTGATGCCCATGGTGATGGTGCGCACGTCCAGGTTCTGCTGGGCGACCATCGACAGGGTCTCGCCGATCTCCTGAATGGTGATGGACACGGGGTTGCCTCCTTGGGGGACGGTGCCGTTGGTGGCGCGTGGCGAGAGCCCCGCAGGGAGGCCGCTCGTTTTCTGGTGTGGCGCCTTGTCCTCATTATAGGGGCGCGTGCGGGGCGGCGCTCGCGTATGCTGGGATGCATCAGGAAAGTACGAGGTCACGGACCGAAGAGGTGCCCATGGAGCTCGACGCAATTGCGTGCGTGCGCACAGCCTATCCCACGAAGTTCGGTGTGCCGCGCCAGCCGGGGCTTGTGGACGCTCTGCCGGCGCGCGTGGAGTTTGCGCCCGCGTATCGCAACGCCGACGCCGTGCGCGGACTCGAGGGCTTCGACTACGTGTGGCTCATCTGGGGGTTCTCGCACAACGACCGGGGCGAGGCGTCTGCGGAGCGCCCCGCGTGGTCGCCGACTGTGCGGCCGCCCATCCTCGGCGGGACGGCGCGTCAGGGCGTGTTCGCGACGCGGTCGAGCTTCCGGCCCAACGGGCTGGGGCTGTCGTCGGTTCGCCTTGCGGGCGTCGAGCTCGACGCGCCGTACCCTGACGGCTCGCGCGGTCCCGTGCTGCACGTCCGCGGCGCCGACATGGTGGACGGGACGCCGGTCTACGACGTGAAGCCCTACCTCGCTGACACGGACAGCCACCCGCAGACGCGTCTCGGCTGGAAGCAGGGCGTGCGCTGGCCCGAAATCGAGCGCGTCGTCGTGCCGCCCGACGAGATGGCGCGCGTCCCCGAGGCGCTGCGCGAGGGGCTCGTCCAGGTGCTGCGCCAGGACCCTCGCCCCGCCTACACGCGCCGTGGCCAGGAGGATCGCGAGTTTTGGGTGCCGCTCGGCAGCGAGCCGGGGGAGGCGGTTGCCGTGTACTTCACGGTGGCAACCGGGCTCGAGGCTGACCGGCCCGCCGCTTCCGAGCTGCGAGTCACGCGCGTGCGCGAGCTCTCCGACGACGAGCTTGCCCGCTTGCGCGCCACGGGCACGTTCTAGCGGGTCTCCCGCGTCCCTCGCGTGGGGTTTGCCGGAGCCGCTCGCAAACCCGGCTTGTCATGCGATACTTGGAAGACGGCGAGCAGGGGAGGGGGCGAGGCACGTGGGACACGTTCGAGTGCGAGGCGTTCAGAGCCGCCGCCTGCGCATCAAGCCGCGCACGATCCTCACGCTGGCCCTCGCCATCATCCTCGTCGTCGCGGCCGTCACTCAACGCGATCAGGTCGCCCAGATCGTTCAGGCTATGTCGCGCGGGGCCGTCGTGCCGTTGCTTGCCGCCTGCGCGCTCGAGGGCTGCCGCGTCACGTTCCACGCGCTTGCCTACACACGCTCGTTCAAGGTCATCGGCGCAGACGTCCCGCTGCGGGCCACGATTCCCGCCTGGTTCAAGGCCGTCTTCATGAACACGGTCGTCTCGTCAGGAGGCGTGTCGGGGCTGGCGGCCGTCGTAGACACGGCCCGCTCGCGCGGCGTGCCCGTGGGGTCGGCGACGTCCGCCACGGTGTTCACGCAGACGTGCTTCTACTCGGCGTCGTTTCTCATCATTCTCGTCGGCTTCTTCGTCATGGGGATGAGCGGCACGCTGACGGTGCGCGACGTGCTGTTCGGCTCCGTCATCGGCGTGTCCGCCGCTGTGTTTCTCGGCCTGCTGCTGCTCGGCCACCTCAAGCCGGGCCTCCTACAGCGCGGCATGCGCTGGATCGAGGCGCTTGTCGTGCGCGCCTGCCGCCTCGTGCGTCTCAAGCGCGCGCCCAGGCCGTGGGCCGACAGCCTCGTGCGCTCGTTCAGCACGGCCGCCAGCGAGCTGTCCCGAAGGCCCCGCAAGGCGCTCGCCGTCTTCGCGACGATGGTCGTGGCCATGGGCTTCGACATGCTTGCGTTCATGGCGTCCGGCATTGCGTTCGGTATCGCGCGGCCCGACGCCCTGCTCGGCGGCTACGTGACGGCCCTCGTCTTTAACAGCTTCACCGTGACGCCAGGCGGCGTGGGCGTCGTCGAGACGCTTGCCTCGGCCGTGCTGTCGGGCTACGGTTATCCTGGCACGCTGGCCGTCTCGGCCGTGCTCACCTACCGCGCGCTCATGTACTGGATCCCGTTTGCTATCGGCGGCGTCATG
This sequence comes from Coriobacteriia bacterium, assembly GCA_018368455.1. Classification (NCBI taxonomy): domain Bacteria; kingdom Bacillati; phylum Actinomycetota; class Coriobacteriia; species Coriobacteriia bacterium. The sequence goes on along the minus strand of JAGZEG010000021.1, from coordinate 14,561 downwards.
ATGCGGGCGACGGGCGCGTTCTCGCTGGGATCTGCTGCCAATGCGCCGGCCGCGGGCTCGGAGTCTGCAGTACGGCGGACGCTGGGCGCCTTCCTTGCGAGCCGGCTCGATAGGCGGACGGCGATGTGCGCCCTGCTCGTGGCAGTTGTCGCCGTGTTCGAGATCGTGTGCGCCGCCCTGCCGCCCGACGCCGCCATGGTGGACCTGCTGGAGCGCTACATGCCGGCGGGCGGGGCCATAAACCCCGTGGTCGTTGTCGTCGTGGGCTATTTCCTGCTGCTTCTCGTCCCCGGTCTTCTCATGCACGATCAGGGCTGCTGGCTGCTGGGCATCGTGTCCCTGCTGCTGCTTGGCGTGACTGCGGCGCTGTCGGGCCACGGCCTGGGTGGCATCGTGCTCGTTATCGTGGCCCTCGCGCTGCTCGTCGTGTGGCAGGGGTGCTTCACGGAGCGCACGTTCCTGCGGCGCCTCGGCCGGCTCGTCGTCGTGCTTCTCTACGCGATGGCCCTTGCCGTGCTGTATGCCGTCATCGGTATGGTGGCGCTGCGCGGAAGCCTGCCAGGGTCGCCGGGAGTCCTTGACGCCGCGTGGATGGGCGTCCAGACGCTCGTGACGCTGCCTGCGGGCCTTGAGCCGGGAACGCATGCCCTGTGGTTTGCGACGAGCGTTCGCGCCGTGATGGCGACGCTCATGGTGTGCCTCGTGTTCGTCATCGGCAGGCGGATGGTTGAGCGCCTGCACGCATACAACCGTCCCGAGGCGCGCGAGATGCGGGCGTTCAACCGAGCGGCCGCGCGCAAGGCGGCTGACCTGCGCAAGGCAGATCGGGCGCAGCGTCGTGCCGAGAAGCTCGAGGAGATGGGCTTGCGTCGCCGGGCGGGGCGCGCGGCGGGCGAGCGCGAGCCGGTCGTGCCGGGTCCCGGGGATGCCCCGTCGCCGCCGGAGGATGGCGAGCCCGGCGAGGACGGCTCCGTGGCGCCCGACCCCGAGTCCGGTACGCCTGATCCCGAGCCTGCCGCGCCGGGTTCCGGGGATACCTCGCTTTCGCCGGAGGATGGCGAGCCCGAGGCGAGCGCCTCTGGGCCCACTGTGCTCGACTCATTGCCGGCATCCGGCTCTTCGCCCACTTTTACCAGCGAGAATGACGAGGCATCACGATGATTCGTGCGTTTGAGGACAAGGTTCCCTCCATTGGCGAGCGCGTCTATGTGGATGCGTCCGCCCAGGTGTTGGCCGATGTCACGCTCGGAGACGACGTCGCTGTCTATCCCGGCAGCGTCATCCGCGGCGACGTTGATCCCATCGTCATCGGCGCAGGCTCCGTCGTCGAGGACGGCTGCCTGCTGCACGCCGACGTGGGCGGGCTGACCATCGGGCGCGACGTCGTCATGGGGCACGGGGCCATCGTGCACGGCGCGCGTGTGGGCGACAGGACGCTCATCTGCATGGGTGCGACCGTGCTGCGCGATTCCGTCATCGGCGAAGGCTGTCTCATCGCGGCCGGGGCGCTCGTGACGGAGGGCAAGGTCATCCCGCCGCACTCCGTCGTCATGGGCGTGCCGGGGCGCGTCGTGCGCCAGACGACGCCCGAGGACGATCGCCGCATCCGCGAGGCGATCGACTACTACCGCGAGCTCGATGCCCGCTATCGTGTTCCGGGTGCCGTCCGTGTTATCGAGGACTCCGGTGCCGTCGAGGCCCGGTAAGCGAATCGTAAGGGGGCGCCCCTGCGGCCCGGGGGCCATGCCGGGCGCGTGCTACCATCGCGCGAGTGAACCGGCTCTTTCATAAGGGGGACTTTCATGACCGAGGATGCCATCGTGACTGACGCGCTGTTCGTGCCCGAGCCGCTTGAGCTGCAGGGCGCCCACAACATTCGCGAGCTGGGCGGCTATCCCACGACGGATGGCGGCTGCACGCTGACGCATCGCGTGCTGCGCGGCGATGAGCTGACGCGCACGACGCAGGCCGACCGCGCCAGGCTTGTGGAGTACGGCCTGCATCGCGTCATCGACCTGCGCAGCTCGCTCGAGAACGAGCGCGAGCCCAACCCGTTCGTCAACACGCCGTACGTCGAGTACGTCAACATCCCGATGCTCGACCGCATGAACTCGGCCAACTTTATGGATGAGTTGCCGTCGTCGCTCGGCGAGCTCTACATTGGCTTGCTCGAAGGCAGCGGCGCCGACCTGGGGCGTGTCATGCGCATGCTCGCTGAGCCGTCGACGGGCGTGACGCTTGTGCACTGCACGATGGGCAAGGATCGCACCGGCGTCGTGAGCGCGCTGTTGCTGCTGCTTGCTGGCGTCGGCGAGGACGAGGTCGTGGCCGACTACGCGGCGACGGCGCACAACATGGCCGAGCAGGTCGAGGCTCTGCGCTCTGCTGCCGCGCGGGCGGGCGTCGACGTGCCGATGGCGCTGCTGAGCTCCGATCCCGCCGACATGCGCACGATGCTCGACCACCTGCGGGCGCACTACGGCACGGCGGCCGACTACCTCGTACAGCGCTGCGGCTGCGACCCCGAGGTGCCCGTGCGCCTGCGCGCCCTGTTGCGCGGGTAGGGGCGAGAGGCCAAGCGGGGACAGGACGCCAAAAGCTCCTCGGCCATCCGAGAAAGGTTGGGGATCGGATGGCCGAGGAGCTGATCTTGCGAGGCTTCTGCGATTGTCTGTCTACCGGCCGCAGCCGAGGCCCTTACTCCATCGCGGCGTTCTCGCCGGCAATGATGGCGGCAGTCGCGTAGTGGCCGAGGCTGTTGTGGGTGCGACGGTAGCCCTGCGAGTTGCCGCACTCACCGCAGGCGTACAGGTGTGGAATGACGGGCTCCTCGTCGATGGACACGATGTTGGTGGGCATCATAGCGGTGCCATCGATGACCTGGGATTTCGTGTTGACGCGCAGACCGTTGCGGCAGGTGTGGCGAATGAGGCTTGCGCGAGCGGCGTAGAAGGGTCCCGTCTCGATCTTGCCGGGCATCTCTTCGCGGCCGAACTCCTCGTCGACGCCGGTCTCAACGTAGCCGTTGTAGCGCTCGACGGTGGCGATGAGCTCATCAGCCGGGATACTCATCTTTTCGGCGAGCTCTTCAAGGGTGTCGGCATAAGCGACGCACGTGGGGTCGAGCAGCGAACCCGTGTAGGGATCCGGGTTCATAATCTCCTCGATGGGCCACTGCACTTTTTCTGCCATGGGCGCATCGACGATAGCCCACACATTGCGAGGCTTCGGGAGCTCGAGGAACGTCTTCGTCCAGTGGCGCTCCGGGTTCTCGGGGTGGTCGGTCTGGAATGGGCTCTCGGGGAAGACGCCCTCGTTCTCATTTATGTAGCGCTTGCCGTCGCTGTTGACGATGATGCCGTTTCGATAGAGCAGATTGGTACCGAGAGTCTTTCCGCGCTCCCAGTTCGAGTTGTCCGTCCAGTCGAAGGGCTCGGGCCCCCAGCTCCAGAACTGCGTGAGACCGAACCAAATCCACAGGTAGCAAGGCATGGACATGTCCGTGAGGATGCCTCCCACCATGGCACCGGCAATCTGGCCATCACCGGTTTCCTCGTTGTAGACGCCGCCAGTGGCAGGGGAGGCACCGTCTCCGTAGCAGAACTCTCCTGCGGCACGGGGGTCGTATGCGGCGACCATGCGGTCGTTGTCCGTCCAAGACCCGGTTGCGATGATGACGGCCTTGTTTGCCTTGATGTTGATGGTCCCGTCAGGCGTCTGAACCTCGGCGCCAATCACGGGGCCGTCGCCCTCGCGGTACAGGCGCGTCATGCGGTGGTTGAGCAGGATCGGGACGTTCAGCTCGTTGAGGCGGTTTTCCCAGACCTGCGTCCAGCAGATGCCGGCGTTCTTTCCGGTATCGAAGCCGCCGACGTAGACGCCGGGGTTTGAATAGGGCCACAGGCCGCGCTCGATGTCGCCGCCCAGCATGCCGGCCGAGAGCGGGCCCCAGACGAGGCCGAGATCTGCCATCCACTTGACGGTCTCGGCGCCGCGCTCGCACAGCACGCGCATGATCTCTGCGTTGCCGCGATATTCGCAGGCAGCCATTTCCGCCTGATACCAGTCTTCGAGGTCATCCTCTACGCCGGCAGCTTGCTGCACGATGTTGTTGCCTCCCATGGTGCAGCCGCCGCCTGAGGCGAGCCAGAACCCGCCCGTGTGATCCGACTTTTCGATGACGAGGGTGTCGCAGCCGGCCTCGGCGGTCTTGATGGCGGATGCCATGCCGCAGCCCGCGCCCACAACGAGGACGTCGACCTCGCGATCCCACGTATCGGGAAGGACATACGATGCCGTGGACGCCATGGCGGTTCCTGCGCCGGCTACGGCTGCTCCGCAGGCGCCCAGCGCAGCCCCTTTGAGAAGATTGCGACGCGACACGGTTGCTCGCTTATTGGTGTCCATGGGGTCCCCTTTCGATCGGTGGCCTACCGGGCGGCAGGCCTGCAGTGGTTGACCGCGCGTCGCGTGTCCGATGCGGCCCGGAGGGCTCCAGGGGGCCGGAGCGCCTGGGGGCTATACCGCGGCACGAACGCTGGTCTCATCTTTGCGGCTTCTGTCTTGGGGCGTGTACCGCACGGCGTGGTCAAGTGGGCGGGAGGGGGCTGCACGGGTGTCGTGTAAAATGTGGTATTGCGCGCTAGGGATATGCCAGTGCAGCGGGAACGTGTCGGAAGCGGGCCCGCGTGAGGGGGATGACAGAGATCATGGGGGTTGCTCGAGAGCACGTGGCCTGGCAGGTTGTCGCCTGCCTTGGGTTCGGGCTGTTCTGGGGGACGAGCTACGTCCACTATTCCGGGACGCTTTCTGATCTTGGGCTCACCACCTTTGTCGAGGTTCTCACGCGCGGTTTGTCGTGTGCTGTTTGTGCTCTGGTTATCTGGAAGGCGCGACGTGTGACGCGCGGCATGTGCGTTGGGATAGCTGCTCTGCTCGCGGGGTGGGTTGCCATACGCCTGGGAGGACTCGGCTCGTCGGACATCGCCTCGCTTGCCGGGAGCATCTTCTACGGGCTGTGGACCGGGGGCGTCCTTGCGTGGTGGGTGCTCGCTCTGTACGGGTTTTCTCGCGCGGCTCTTACCGTGGTGGTGCCGATCGGGTTTGCGGTGTCCTACGCCTACGGCATGGCCGCCGCGTGGGGTGGGGGACCAGTGGCACTGAACGCGCTTGCGGGGCTGATATCTCTCGCCGCGCTGGTGGCCCTTCTGATGTTCAACCGTGCCTTGGCGCCCGACAGCGCCCCAGATGACGGTCCGTCCGTGACGAGCGAGGCGCCCGGTTGCAGGGTGTCATCCACAACGGACCGTGGCGGTGCGTCCGGTGCCGTCTCTTTGCCCTTTATGGGCGCAATCGTCCTGCATCTAGTGCTGATGGGGATGTGGTTTCGCCTGGGTGCCGAGTCGGGTGGCCCCATGTGGTTGCTCGAAGTTCCGGTGGGCTTCGGGTGCGTTGCTGTGCTGTTGGCGATGATCCCTGTCATGCTGAGGAGCCGCGGTGTTGCTTTCATGCAGAGATATGCTGTCTTCTCGTTTTGCGCGCTTCTCGTGTCCCTGTTGTTGAGCGCCTTGTTTTGGGATAACGCCCCTCTGTACATCAAGGAGTTTGCGGGAGTTTGGTTCGCCACGTTCCAGGCTGTCATGTTCGTGTGCTGCGGTGCGGAGGAGAAGCGCGTGGGACGCCGAGTCCTCATGCTCGGCATTGCGCAGGGCGCGACTCTCTTGCTTTTGGCGGCGGGAAATGTGGTGGAACCCCTCCTCTTCCCGGGCAACACGTATGACCGTACGATGTTTCTCGCTGTGTCGTTCGCGTTTGCGGTGGCGCTGGCTGTGCTGGTTGCTCTTGATGTCTATCGGCTGATGACGCGAGGAGTGCGTTCGGCAGGCGAGGCGGAGAGCGCTGACGCAAGGCGAGGCGATGCGGCTCGAGGGGATTGGTCTGCCGCCCTGGAACGCGTCTGCCGCTCCTACGGGGTTTCTCAGCGAGAGGAGCAGGTGCTTGAGAGTTTTTCTCGCGGGCGAAGCACGGCCTATATAGCCGACGAGCTCTCCCTGTCCGAAGCGACGGTGCGAACGCACCTCAAGAGGGCGTATGCAAAAATGGACGTCCACAGCCGACAGGAGTTGCTCGACGTGATCGAGAAGGAGTGCGGTATGGGCTAGGGATCGCCTGCCTCGTCTCGCGTGCGCCCCCCGCCCCTACCAGTCGTCGCGGCGCGAGACGCTGCGCTGGGCCTTCTTCTGGCTTGCGTGGTGTTTGGCCTGCAGACGGCGTTCCTTCTGGGCGCGCGAGACCTTCGTGGGCGTGCGCTGCTTGGGCGGGTGGCTGCGACGCTCGAATATGGCGCGCAGCTTGTCGAGGCAGGTCAAGCGGTTCTGCAGCTGGCTGCGCGAGTCACGCGAGACGACGGTGACGCCGGTGGGCACGTGCCGCATGCGTACAGCGGAGTCCGTCGTGTTGACGCCCTGGCCGCCCGGCCCCGTCGCGCGGAACACTGACACGTCGCAGTCGCGCATGAGGCGCTCGTTGGGCTGGCGCGCGAACGCCGCATAGTCCCGGTGCGTCAGCGGCGCGGGACCGTCGTGCTCGGCCTGCTCAGGCGCGGGGGCGTCGGCGTCTCTGGATGCGGGCATAAGGCCCTCCTCTACGAAAAAGGCCAGCGGACAGAATGCGTCGCTGGCCTCCAAGAATCGATGGTGGGCGATGAGGGATTCGAACCCCCGGCCTTGTGCGTGTAAAGCACCTGCGCTAGCCGCTGCGCCAATCGCCCCGCTCCTGCGCGCCGGATCGTGTGAGACGGCCCGCCTCTTTGAGAGGCATGCTGCGCAGTAAAGAGAAAGTCTACCACAGCTTGGCCCGACCCTCCGTGGAGAGGCGCAACGAATTGGTGCGCGACGCACGGGGGTGTTCCGGAAGGTGGGCCCGTCTTGCGGCGATCGAAGTATTCTTGCCCATCTACCTGCGATTTTACGGGCCATACCCGAGTTCGGGTGATCTTGGTGAGCCGGGTATACCGGGCGGAAATCCCGTCTTCTGCGCGACGCGGGTACACGTTTCCGATGGCATCGTGAAGCCTGTCGCACAGACGCGGTGACGCCGGGCTCGCCCGATCGCACTTACGCAGGGCGCCCGTAACGAGCATCGCCGCCTCGCCATTCGAAAGGGGATCGCACTATGGAACTCACGCGCAGGAACTTCGTCGCCGCCTCCGCCGCCGCGGGCGCCGGCATGGTCGCCGCGAGCCAGGCCGCCGTTGCGCTGGCTGACGAGAAGGCGTCCGCCTCTAAGGACGCCCCCGCTGCCTCGTGGCGCGACAAGCCCGCGCCCATCACCGACATCGCCTCGACCGAGGACTATGACCTCGTCGTCGTCGGCGGCGGTAACGGCGGCTTCGTTGCCGCCTGCACGGCTGCTGAGGCCGGCGCCAAGGTTGTCGTGCTCGAGAAGTACTCGTTCATCGCCATGGCGAAGGAGGCCATCGGCTCGGTGGGCGCCGCCGACCAGGCCGACTTCCCCGTCGACATGGCTCGCCTCATTGAGGAGGTCGACTCCTGTCAGGCTGGCGCCGTCGACGCCCGCCTGTACAAGGTGTGGGGCGAGAAGTCTGGCGAGATGATGGACTGGCTGACCGGCGTGCTTGAGGAGCAGGGCCTGCAGGTCGTGCTCGAGAGCGCCAGCCCCGACCCCTCGCTCGATGAGCACATCTACTACCCGCCCATCTGCCACAACACGTTTGGCGCCTGGGACTTCGACTACAATCCCGACGGCCCCAACTACGGCATGTACGGTCACGTTGAGGCGCTCGCCAAGCACTTCACCGACCTCGGTGGCACCATCGCGTTCGAGATGCCGGCCCAGCAGCTCGTCCAGGACGCCGACGGCACGGTGACCGGCGTCATCGCCAAGAACACCGACGGCCAGTACGTGCAGTACAACGCCGCCAAGGGCGTCATTCTGTGCACGGGCGGCTTCGCGGGCAACGCCGAGATGGTGAGCGAGCTCGTTCCCGAGACGGCGTACTGCGCCGGCACCTCGACGACCGGTGACACGGGCGACGGCGTGCGCATGGCCATGTGGGCCGGCGCCGAGCTCGAGTCCGACCATGCCTGCATGATCTGGAACCGCGTCATCCTGCCCGACGACTTCCAGTTCGGCCTCGATCCCATGGCAACGGTGTTCCTGCCGGGCTCGCAGCCGTTCCTGCACGTCAACATCCTGGGCGAGCGCTTCATGAACGAGGACAAGCCCTACCCGATGAGCTTCAGCGCCGGCGCGCACCAGCCGGGTCACTTCTCGTGGGAGGTCTGGGACGGCAAGTACTGGGAGGACATCCAGCGCTTCGACACGACGGGCTGCTCGCGCATGAGCCCCGCCCCCAGCGGCACGGCTGCCAACGCCGACGTCTATGACTGCGAGGCCATGACGAAGGAGCACCTCGACAGCTACTGGCTGCAGCCGAGCCTCGACTCCGGTGCGCTCAAGAAGTGCGACACGCTCGAGGAGCTTGCTGCCGCCATGCAGCTTGACGAGGAGGCCACGCAGACGTTCCTCGCGACGGTCGAGCGCTACAACGAGCTGGCCGAGGCGGGCGTCGACGAGGACTTCGGCAAGGCGGCCTACCGCATGAGCACGGTCAGCGAGCCCCCGTTCTACGCGGCACGCATCGCGGGCCTGCTGCTCTGCAGCATCAGCGGCATCCTGACCGACACGCGCTCGCGCGCCCTCAAGGCCGACGGCACGACGGTCCCCGGCCTGTGGGTGTGCGGCAACGACCAGGGCGGCTTCTACCCGCAGAATTACCCCTCGCAGCTCATCGGCATGAACATGGGCCGCGTGTGCACGTTCGCGCGCATCGCCGCCAAGGACGCGCTCGGCGTGGAGTAACGCAGGGCTATCCCGACAGCATGAAGTGATGGGGCCCGGACGACGCCTGTTTGGAGGCGCGTCCGGGCCCTTTGCGTATCGTCCCGCTTATGCGAGGGGATCGCGCACGAGGTCGATGAGCTCCTGGCGCGAGTGGACGCCGAGCTTGGCATACACGTGCTTGACGTGTGTCCCCGCCGTGTCGAGGCTGATGGTGAGCGCGTCGCGGATGTAGGGGTTCGAGCGGCCGTGCGCGAGCAGTACGAGGACCTCGCGCTCGCGGGCGGTGAGTCCGTGTCCCTCGGCGAGTTCGGCGCAGCGCAGGTCGATGGCGTCGACGTCGGCTGGAACGTCGTGCCGCGCGGTGGGGGCCGTCTTCGAGGGGCCTGGCTTGGCGGCAGCGTCTTCCTTGGCGATAGCGCAGTCCTGACCGTGCGCTGCGGCCGCGTGGTAATCTGCCGGGGAGGGGGAGCTTGTCTGCGCAAACGACGTCCGGCCGTTGAGCGTGAACATCACGCTGGCCACCATGATGAGGGCGAGCGCGAGGATGCAGCCTGAACTCGCTGCGAGCTGGGGTGCCACGTGCAGGATCACGATGTTGAGCGTCACGCCAACGAGATCGCCCAGGTGCAGGCAGATCCAGCCCAGCCCGAAGATGCGCGTCGGCGTCATGTGCCCCTCGACGCAGACGTGTGAGAAGTAGACCTGCGTGAGCAGACAGAACGCAAGGCGGGCCCCGATCGACCCCATAAACGAGAGGTTCCCGCCGACGCCGGGCCCGAACCACACGGGACACGCGAGGCTCGCCAGTACGAACGGGCACATCCAGCGATAGAGAAACTGCAGGTTGAAGCGCCGTGGCGTCAGGATGCCCATCCCTGCGATGACGCAGGCGAGCGCCGCTGCCCCGACGAGAGCGAGCTGCGTGACGCCGAGCGGCACCATATCCGGGACGAAGCACCCGGCATAGCAGATGACGGCGCTGGCGACGAGGATGCCCTGGCCCTCGCGGCCGAACGAGTGGATGAACGCGGGTACCGATACGCCGGAGGGCTGGTCTGCTCGGCTGGGGGCGGCCTCTTTGCCGGGGGTACTTCCCCGGGCGGCACGGAAGAGGGCGATTCCTGAGGCTATCGGCAGCAGCGCCACGACGAGAAGTGCGATCCAACCCGTGAGACTGGCACAGATCAGGGCGAGCAGCGCTGCGACAACGGCTGAGATCGAAGAGCTCATCTCGGTGACGCCTTGCTCGAGCTGGGCATATAGCTCGCCCCACATGACCCACAGCGGCGCTGACCCGATGCCGGTCAGAAAAGCTCCACCCCAGAAGAAGACCTCCCCCGCGAGGCCCGAGACGCCGGGGACGCACATGAGCAGCGTGCCGAGAGCAGCGGCTGCCGGGCAGGCGAACTGCCACGCCGGGCGGCTGGAAAGCGAGCCCGTGCGGCTCTCGAACGCCACGATGACGACGAGCACGAGCACGCTGATGGCGAGCGGTGCCCCGGAGTGCACCAGGTCCCCGACGAGAGAGGACGACGCGTCGTAGCTCGCTTCGGTGCTGCCTGCGAGCGACCAGCTGATGGAGTGCAGGTAGAACGTGCAGAACACCCAGGCGAGCAGGAAGGCCCAGCCCAGGTGCGCGTACGATGGCCGCGGCAGTTGGCGTGCGATGTCTCCCAGACGATGCACGGTGTGTCCGAGTCCCGCGCGGAGGCCGGGCTCAGCCGACTTGCCGTCCTGGTGAGGTGCTGCGTGTTGCACGGATCGCTCCCTATGCCCCGACGATGAGGTAGTAGACGATGGGGACGAGCATGGCCGGGATCATGTTGCCCGCCTTGATTGTATGCTCGCCAAGCACGTCGCGCAGCAGCAGGTTGAGCCCGACGGCGAAGATGAGGGCGTTGCCGACCATCGAGAGGCCCGACGCCATGGCGTCCGTCATGAAGTTGCCGACCAGCATGCCGATGAGTACGAAGACACTCTGGTAGACGAAGAGCGGCAGGGCCGAGAACGCCGTGCCGACGCCGAGCGACGACGCCAGGATGAACACGATGACGAAGTCGAGCGCTGCCTTGACGAGCAGCGTCTGCGGGTTGCCCATGCCGTCCTCGAGGCCGCCCATGACGGCCATGGCGCCGGGGCAGATGATGAGCGCCCCCGAGATAAACGCCTCGTTGAAGCGGGCGCCGTCGGAGGGACGTGCGGTCTGGTCGCTGCCCGGACGCGGGCGAGGGTGGGCCACCGTGCGGCGGAGCCAGTCTCCGAGCAGTTCGAGCTTGCCTTCGATGTCGATGGCCTGGCCGATGACTGTGCCGATGATGAGCGAGACGATGAGGAGCACGGATCCCTGTGCCTGGAGAGCTACCGGGCCCGTTGTGCCCGCGGCGCCCGCGGTACCGGAGAGCATCTGCGCCAGCGTGCCTGACAGTCCGATGAACGCGCAGCCCAGACCCGTCGCCTGCATGAGGGCCTCCTGCAGGCGGCCTGTGACGAACCGGCCGAGCGCGATGCCCAGCAGGCTGCCGAGAACGACGGCCACGGCATTGACGGCGTTGCCCAAGAAGGGGACTGCGGGCACGATGGCCTCCCTACAGAACGTGACGCGAACGGATACGTGCGCGACGTATCGTAGCGCAGGCCGAACTCGATGTGGGTGCCATCGGAGCGTCCGGGCACCTACGGTAGGCACGAGAGGTATGCTGATAGAATGCTCCTTGTGTCATGCGGGGCGTAGAAGCCGCCTACCGGGTGCTCCTCTGGGAGGAACTAACCGCTATGAAGTTGCTGAATAACGTTGGTCCAGAGAGGCTCGGAGACACCCTCGCTTCATCTATCGGCGAGGGGGGTAGGCTCTCGATTATAAGCGCCTACTTTACGGTGTTTGCATATCGTGAGCTCAAGGAGGAGTTCTCGAAGGCGGATTCCGTCCGCTTCCTATTCAGCGAGCCGACCTTCGTCAAGGCCGTGGGGGATGCGGAGGATCCGCGCCGATTTGAGCTTGAACGCCGCAGGCGCGAGCGTGGTGTCAGTGGCGTCGGTCTCGAGCGTACAGGGGACGCCTATCCAGTCTGGTGGTATCTGTGTTATCGAGAGCCCGGATGGCGTCGAACGCGCCGCCGCGAGGTTGAGCGGCATATGGCTGTGATCTTCGAGAAGATACAGGAGCTGTGCCATGACTGACATCGAGCGCTATAGCGGCGGGGTTTCATATGCGAACAGCGGCAATGTTGTCGCTGATGCCAAAACCATCATCGGCTCGTCACAACGAGCTGCTCATGGTGCCATCAACACCTTTCTGGTGCTGCGCAACTGGCTGCTGGGGCGCAGGATTGCTGAGGAGGAGCTCAAGGGCGAAACGAGAGAGGAACTGTATGGCAGAAAGGTCATCCCAAACCTCTCTGAGGAGCTTACGAGGGAGTATGGCAAAGGTTTTACGAAGAGAAGCCTGTACCAATGCGTGCAGTTCTACAGGATGTTCCCGGAGATTGTGCAATCGCTGACTGCACAATCTTTTCCACGTCTGAGCTGGACGCACTATGTCGAGCTTCTCCGAGTGAATAACCCCGAAGCGCGCTCGTGGTACGAGCAGGAGGCAGCGGCTCAAGGCTGGAGCGTAAAAGTTCTATCCCGAAACATTTCCAGCCAGTACTGCGAGCGCATGCTTTCCCAACACATCAATCCGCCCCATGGGAAGGAACTCGCGCAAAGCGAATCCGCCGAAAGGGCTCAGCGTCTTGCCATGATCAAGAGCCCCATGATCTTTGAGTTTTTGGGTTTACCCAACGATCCGCATATTCACGAGTCAAAGCTGGAGAGCGCCATTCTGGCCAACCTCCAGCAGTTCCTTCTTGAGATGGGCAAGGGCTATGCGTTCGTTGCGCGCCAGCAGCACGTGCGGACCGAATGGAGCGACTTCTTTATCGATCTCGTCTTTTACAACTACATCCTCAAGTGTTTTGTATTGGTTGACCTCAAGGCGAGCAAGATTACGCATCAGGACGTCGGGCAGATGGATATGTACGTCCGTATGTATGATGAGCTTAAGCGAGGCGAGGGCGACAACCCAACACTGGGCATTGTGCTGTGCGCGGAGACAGATGAGGCGATTGCTCGCTACTCTGTGCTCAAGGATAGCGAGCAGCTGTTTGCGAGCAAATACAAGCTATATCTTCCGAGTGAGGAAGAGCTCAGGGCGGAGATTGAGGAACAGAAACGTTTGTTTTTGGCGCAGCACGAGTCTGAGGAGAACGGAGAACAGTAATGGCAGAGTTTAAGAAAATGGATTTGGAATCCGAGGATTTGGTCGCGGATAGAATCGAGCAAATAAAGCGGCTGTTCCCCGAGGTTGTGGTCGAGGGATCTTCGAGAGAGAGAGAGAGAGTAAAAGCGCTGCGCGCATAGACTTTGACAAGCTGCGTTTGCTTTTGGGTGATGAGGTGGACGAGGGCCAAGAGCGCTATGCGTTTACGTGGCCCGGCAAAGCAGACGCCATCCGTCAGTCACAGACCCCCAGCACGGCGACGCTGCGCCCGTGCGTGGAGAAGAGCCGGAGCCGCGACGGCGAGGACGGCAGTTTCGATTCCGACAATATCTATATCGAGGGCGATAACCTCGAAGTTCTGAAGCTCCTCCAGCGCGGCTATCATGGCAAAGTCAAGATGATCTATATCGACCCGCCATACAACACGGGTGAAGACTTCGTATATAGGGATAAGTTCGGCGACACTATCGAGAACTATAAGCAACAAGCGGGTCTGATTGGCCAATCCAATGCAAAGACAAACGGTCGCTATCACAGCGACTGGTGTTCGATGATGTATCCCCGGCTCAGGTTAGCGCGTGAATTGATGTCCGATGATGCTCTGCTAGCTATTTCTATTGATGATAATGAAGTTATTAATATATATTATATAATAAAAGAATTGTTTGGAGAAATTAATTTAATTGCATTAATGCCACGTATTACAAAAAAGGCTGGAAAGTCATCCGTGGCGTTGGCAAAAAACCATGACTATGTCCTGCTCGTTTCAAAAACGCCGGGCGTTGCTCTATACCCCCCTCTCCAAGACGATGATATAGATTATCCACATAAAGATGAATACTACGACGAACGAGGGCCTTATAAACTGAACCAATGTCTTGATTATGATAGCTTGGAGTATAGCTCTTCGTTGGATTATCCAATCGAGATTGATGGTGAAGTCCTGTATCCCGGTGGGGATGTTGAAGCTTATGAGAGGCGCCGCGCGGGTAACCATGCTCGTGCAGATTGGGCATGGCGGTGGTCAAAAGAGAAGTTTGAATATGGATTAAAAAACGGGTTTATCGTAGTTAAACATGGAAAGAGAACAAGAATATATACAAAAACATATTTAAATGCATCTATTATTGAGCAACCACCTAAAAACTCTAAAAAGTATTCTGTAGAGATTATTCCAAGAACCGTGTCTCTTTCGACACTGGAGTATACGAATAACCGTTATTCAAATGATAATGCCAGCAAAGGTCTGGCCTCTTTGTTTGACGGGAAAAAAGGTTTATTCGACTACTCAAAACCGGTTTCCCTTATTCAAAGCTTGGTCCAAGGGCCTGTAAGATTGTCTGTGTAAGTCCCGCGACCCGGGGCCCGTCCCCGAGGAACGGAGGCGAGGCATGGCGAGGAGGAAGAGGGACGCGCGCGCCGAGGAGATCGCGGCGGC
>JAGZEG010000020.1 GCA_018368455.1 Coriobacteriia bacterium | reverse complement strand
CGGACAACGGGACTCGAACCCGCGACCCCAACCTTGGCAAGGTTGTGCTCTACCAACTGAGCCATGTCCGCGTGCGAGGAGATACTATACGGATGAGAGACCGTCCGTGCAAGCCCTAACTTCAGAGAACGTTGGAAAGCTGCTTTTGGTCACATTTCATTCATAAGTAGCATCAGACGGCCAAGCGTCTCACCGAGCCGAACGGCGGCGCGAGGGTCGTGCGGCCCGGAAGCGCTATCCTTAAGCTCGTACGTCCGTCCGCCCCTACCCGGGAGCCCACACCCCATGATCGTCATCGCGCTGTCCCTCCTCCTTGTACCGATCTGCCTCGGCATGGCCGTCGTCGCCGGCATCAAGGCCCTGCTGCGCTGGCGGGCAGGCACGCGTATGGCCCGGGAGCAGCGACGTCTCGAGCGCGAGACGTACCTCGACAGTCTGAGCTTCCCGTCGTTCTACCAGCTCGTCATCATCTTTACCGTAGCGTCGATCGGCGGCCTCTTACTCGAGACGCTGTGGGTGCGTTTCGCCATGGGCATCTGGCAGCACCGCTACGGCATGGTATGGGGGCCGTTCTCGCCACTGTACGGCGTCGGCGCCGTCCTGCTGAGCGTCTTTCTCTGGAAGCTGCGCAAGCGGCCCGTGTGGGTCATCTTCCTCGTGTCCATGCTTCTGGGCTCTCTGCTCGAGCAGGCCACGGGCATGTTGATCGACTCCGTGCTGCATGCGACGTCCTGGTCGTACACCCACCTGCCCGACGCCATTACGAAGTACGTGTCGCTTCGCATGAGCATCATCTGGGGTCTGCTTGGATGGGTGTGGTGCCGCGCCTGCCTGCCCGAGGCGGTCTGGCTCATCGGTGAGCCAAAGCGGCGTGGCGAGCTTGTGCTCGTCTCGGTGTTGACGGCGTTTCTCGTACTCGACGGCGTCATGACAGCGGCTGTCACCATGCGCAAGGCGTCACGAGACGCCGGGCTCGCCCCCGCCAACGCCATCGAGCGCTACATAGACAAGCACTATGACGACCACTTCATGGACGCGCGGTTCGAGAACCTCGAGTTCGACGGAGTACAGAAGCAGGAGCTGCCCAAGGACGCCTACGAGCGGTAAGAACGGATCCCACCTTAGGCACCTCGGGGTGATATGCACAAAAAAAGCAGGCCAGACGTTTTGCCGTCTGGCCTGCGGTTTTGGTGGTGGGCGTTACAAGATTTGAACTTGTGACCTCTTCCGTGTCAGGGAAGCGCTCTCCCCCTGAGCTAAACGCCCGATTAGCTAACCTCTCGATCAGCGGAAGGTATAGTACCGGGAAACGTGCGGCTTGGCAACAGCTTTCTCGCGAGAATTCTGCCGAATCGGCCCGGCGTCCCCAAGTCCTCCATCTCAGCGGCCAAACGCCGCATGGGCTTGGGACACAACGCCGGACACATTGAGAGCGACGTCGCCCAACGGCACGTCGTCCGTACGGCGCACGGCATGCATCAGATACTCGATGTTTCCCTCGGGACCCGTGATTGGCGAGTAGTCGAGGCCCCTGGGCTCGAGCCCCGTCGCACGAGCCTCGCCGAGCACGCGCTCGATAACGGCACAGTGTACTGCGGGATCGCGCACGACGCCCCGCTTGCCGACATGCTCCCTCCCTGCCTCGAACTGCGGCTTGATGAGGCACACCGCCGCACCGCCCTCGCGCAGCAGCGCCGCCATAGCCGGCAGCACCTTGGAGAGCGAGATGAACGAGACGTCCGTCACCGCCACGTCGACGGGGCCTCCGAGCATGTCAGGCGTCACGATACGGGCGTCGGTGCCCTCGAGACTCGTCACGCGCCCGTCGGAGGCGAGGCGCGCGTCAAGCTGGTCATGGCCCACGTCAACGGCCCACACGTGAGAAGCGCCCCGCTGTAGCAGGCAGTCGGTGAAGCCGCCCGTCGACGCCCCGAGGTCGACGCAGCGCGCGCCCGTAACGTCGAGGGCGAACGCGTCGAGCGCCCGTTCGAGCTTCAGGCCACCGCGCCCCACATAGCGCAGGGCGACGCCGCGCACCTCCACGCTGACTCCCGGAGGAACCGGCGTGCTCGGCTTAGTCGCAGGCTTCCCGTTCACGAAGACAAGGCCAGCCGAGATGGCAGCTTTCGCCTTCTCGCGTGACGGGGCGAGGCCCCGCGCCACCAGGGCGACATCGAGGCGCTCGGGAAACTGTGGCGTGATCATCGGGCGCCCCCCTCACCCGGCAAGGCATCCCCATCCCCACGTCTCCATTCGCCCAAGAAGATCGGCGTTGCCAAGCGCGTGTAAATGGCCAGCCACGCCAGCGCAACACAGAAGCCCGCTACGACATCGGAGGCATAGTGGACGCCCAGGTACACGCGGCTGACGCCCACCATGACGGCGACGAGCGAGAGCGCGATGCTCAGAAACCAGCGCTTTGCCGCGTCCGGCTCGTAGTGCCACACGATCCAGACGAGCAGCCCAAAGAACGCCATGGCCGCCATGGAATGGCCGGAGGGAAAGCTGAAACCGCTCACCTCGGCCAGCCGAAAACCGTCAGGACGCGGGCGCTGAATGATGAGCTTGAGCACGACGTTAAGCGTGGCGACGAGAACCAGGTTGAGCGCACAACACAGGCCGGGGTTGCGCCCGGGCGCAAACGCCGCGATCGCGAGCAGCATCACGATGAGCACGACAGGCGTCGCCAAGGCGGAAAAGCCCTCCATGACCGGTGTAAGCCAGCTCGTGCGCACTCCCTCGACGATGAGCTGATAGGCGGCGGCGTCAAGGCGCATGAGCTCGCCCTCGAGTACGTCCTCGAGCAGCGCCACGAAGACGACGGCGCACACGGCGACGAGCAGGACGCGCCGGTTGGCATACGCGAGCCGCCGCAGCCGTGCCAGCACGCCGCCGGCACCCATCTCGTTCTTTTGTTCGGCCATGTGCCTCTTTCCTTCGCCATCTCTCAAACCGCCGCTAGACACCCCTTAGACACCTCGTGGCGATATGCACAAAAAAGCAGGCCAGACGTTTTGCCGTCTGGCCTGCGGTTTTGATGGTGGGCGTTACAAGATTTGAACTTGTGACCTCTTCCGTGTCAGGGAAGCGCTCTCCCCCTGAGCTAAACGCCCGTTGTGGTGTGGCCTCACGGCCGACGATTGGAAATCTTAGCAAACGTTTCAGCAATGCGCTACCGCAGCGAGAAATTCGCAAGGTGACCACAGGATGCCCCGAAACGTTACGCGGGCTGAACTGCTCTGCGCTGCGAAAGCCGCTGAAGCGCACCCTCCCCGCACCCCGCGACGCCCATCCCGGAAAGCGATGCGTCAAGCAGGGCACAGGGATCGAGCATCTTAACGAGGCGCACGCACGTACCGCCGCCTTTGCGCGGCTCGATCGAGATGGCGTCGACGAGCATGAGCATGAGGCGAATGCCCCTCCCCCGCGTCTCCGTAGGCTCGGGCAGGGCGTCGCCCGCCCGATAGGCACACCCGGCGCCGCAGTCCGTGACCTCCGTGACGACGCGGTCTCGATAGAGCGACACGCTCACCATGACAGAGCCGTCGCCCTCCGTGCCGCCGCCGTGGTCGAACGCGTTGCCCAGCGCCTCGCCAAACGCCAGCGTCAGGTCGTACACCTGCTCCCGCGACATCGTGGTGAGGCTCTCAAACAGCTCGCTCATCTTCCTGCGCGTCTCGCTCATCCGGGCAGCGTCGCAGGGCACGGACAGCGTGCGCACGAGAAGAGGCGCCTCGGCGGGCGTCGTCAGGATCTTGTCGTGGCACAGCGAGCGAGCGCCCATCGTGGGAATGAGCTCGCTGACGCGCGCCTGACGCAGGGCGCGCATGATCCGCTCCGACACGTTCACGAGCACGAGTTTGCCCCCCGCCGCGCGCAACCGCCGGTTGAGCGACAGCAGCGTGGCAAGGCCGGAGGAGTCGATGTAGCTGACGGACGAGAGGTTGACGACGATGGTGTGCAGGCGTGACGCCAGCGAGCAGAGGCGCTCGCGCATCTGGGGAACCGTTGCCCACGTGATCTCGCCTGCAAGCGAGACGACGGCCATGTCTCTCTCGCCCCTCATCGCCATGCCTCCTCCCCGCTCATCGCCCGCGCGTATCCCTCACGTCACGATCCCTTCACCTGCATGATGCCCAAAACCTCGCGAGATAACGCAGGGTACGAGGAAAAACTAGGGCCCGTTCTGCGGCCCCTGTCGCCCGCTCTCGCGCTACTCCCGCGACGCCTCTTGGGTCAGCTCGCGCTCGAGGCGCTGGCGCAGGCGCGGCGACGTGTTCTCCTCGCGCAGGCCGTCCTCGAGCGCACCCTCGCGGCGCTCGTGGTCATCGTCGGGCTCCACATGCACCGTCACATCGACGACCTGCGGATAGACGCCCTGGATGACCCGCTCGACCGTGTTGGCTACCTCATGGGCGTCGCGTACCGTCATGGCGGGATCCACCAGCACGTGCAAGTCCGCGTAGACGGCCGACTCCGTGCCGCGCGTACGGATGTTGTGCGCGCTGCGCACGCCGTCAACGCTCTCGACGAGCTCTCTCACCGCACGCTCCGGAAGGCGCGCCATGTCGGCAAGCGACGCGTTGACCTGGCGCAGAATCTCGAACGCCGCACGTGCAATGAACACAGCCACGAGCAGCGACACGATGGGGTCGGCCACATCGAGGCCGAGCTTCACGAGCACGAGACCGGCGATGACGGACAACGACACCCACACGTCGCTCATCGTGTGCTCGGCGTCGGCCACGAGCATGTCGCTGCGCAGCTCCTTACCCTTGCGGCGCTCGACGGTGGACACGCCGATGTTCATGCACAGCGTGAGCCCCATGACGACGAACGAGCCGACGTTGACCTGCGTCGCCTCAGAAGAGCCCATGAA
Source organism: Coriobacteriia bacterium (assembly GCA_018368455.1). Lineage (NCBI taxonomy): Bacteria > Bacillati > Actinomycetota > Coriobacteriia > Coriobacteriia bacterium. The sequence goes on along the minus strand of JAGZEG010000020.1, from coordinate 38,258 downwards.
CTTGCCGGCCGCCTCGCTCACGACCGTGCCGGCGGCCAGGATGAGCGATATGCCGATGACGAGTGAGGCATATGTCTCGAACTTCTTGTGGCCATACGGATGGCTCTCGTCAGCCGGGCGCGACGCAATGGCGAGGCCCACGAGGCAGACGATGTTGTTGATCGAGTCGAACGAGGAGTGGATGCCGTCAGCCTGCATCGAGGAGGACGACGTGATGATGCCGTACACAAACTTTGCGACGGCGACGGCAAGGTTGAGAATGAGCACGATCCAAAGGATGCGGCGAACGGAGCGATCGCGCTCCTGCTCGGACTGTCGCTGAGCCGCGGCGTCGAACATGGCTGGCATAGGGTTCTCCTCCCGGAAAGGCATAGGAACGAGGACGGCAAAACGCCCCCGCGCAGGACGAGGCTAGAGCTGCTCAGACGAATCAGGAGGATCGGTCTGCACCTCGACGCTCGGGGCAGCGAGCTCCACCGCAGGCTCGCCCACACGGTCGATGCGCAGAGCCACCATGGCGACATCGTCGTGCAGCGAGCCGCCCGCAAAGTCGGTCACTTCGGAGAGGACCGCCTCGGGAAGTCCCTTGACGTCGACGTGGCAGTTGCGCAGCAGCGTCTCGCGCAGCGACTCCTCACCGAAGAAGTCTCCGTCTGGGCTGCGCGCCTCCGTCGTGCCGTCCGTGTAGAGGAACAGCAGATCGCCCTCGTCAAACTCAAAGGTCCCGTTGTCGTAGTCCAGATCCTCGAGCGCGCCAATGATGGGAGACTGCACCGTGAGCAGCTCAAGCGTCGGGGCGTCGCCTTGGGGGTCGCGCACGTGCATTGCCGGCGGATGCCCGCCCGAACAGTACGTCGCGACACCGGAGCGCAGGTCAAACGAGACGACGACGAGGCTTGCGAACGTCTCGAGGCGCGAGAACTTCACGAACAGGTTGTTGAGCGAGCTGAGCATGGCGGCGGGGTCGAGGTCGTCCCACGCGTAGGCCGCCAGCGCCGTCTTTACGAGCGACGCCATGGCTGCCGCCTCGACACCCTTGCCGGACACGTCGCCGATCACGACGACGACGCGATCGTCAGGCAGCGGGTAAAGGTCGAAGAAGTCGCCGCCCACGACGGCCGACGCGGTCGCAGAGAGGTAGAGCGACGCCGTCGTGATGCCGCTGACCTCGGGAAGCTGGTTGCGCAGGCCCGACTGCAGCGCCTGAGATATCTGCGTCTCGTTGGCACGCTCGCGCTCGACGTCGAGGGCATGCGACACGTCAGCGCCCAAATGCTCAAGAAAGTCCGTCTCGGTCTCGTCGAACGGCGGGTCGAGCGGGCCGCGCAGGAACAGTAGGGCACGCTGGGGCTCGTCGGCGTCGGCGTGGGGCGACGTGATGCGCACGCCCATGCCGAAGGCGAGGTCGGTATGGCGCCCGACCCACATGCCAACGTGGTCGTCCGACGAGATCTCGCGGCTCGTGGCGCCACCGGGGAACACCTCGTCGAAGCCATAGGGAAACTCGACGGTGTTGAGGCCTTCGAGGCCGTAGGCCCCGGCCGCAGGCAGGGCACGCGGATGGCCGTCGTCCTCGGCCGGTAGGTGAACGGTCACGGTGTGCGTCCAGGGGTTGTCCTGCATCTCGAGCACGTGTGCGGGCACAACCTGCGCGACGCGCCGTGCAATGGCAGACGCAAAGCTATAGTTCATGGAACCAGCCGTGCGCACGGCGTCGCGCACCTCGGACAGCAGGGCGAGCAGTTCGGACTCGCGCATCTGCTGCATCTGAGAGACCGCCGTCGCGAACTCGATGGACAGGAAGTCGCCCACGGTATCAAGCAGCGACAGGCCGTCGCGGTCGACGGGATAGGGTCCGCGCCAGCAGACGGCGATGACGGCCATGACGCGGTCATAGGAGAACACGGGCGTACCCACAAGCGTCGAGCAGCGCTGGGCGAGCTCAGAGCGCAGGCGTACCTTCGTGTCCGTGTCCATGTCGAGCATGACCGCGCTGTCGTCGCCGACGGAGACGAGCTGCAGACGCAGCGAGCGCCGCGTGCGCGCCACGAGCGAAGGAAGACCGGCGCCATGCGGCACGAACGTCTGGCTCACACCAAGGGAGCCAAAGCCTTCCGAGCGCCCGTACACGCGAAAGCCAGCGCCCTCCGCCAGGTAGAGCAGGACGGCATCCGCTTCGAACACGTGTTGAAGCTCCGTCGTGATATGCGACGCAAAATCCTCGAAGCTCACGCCCGACAGCGTGGCCGTCGAGATGATGGACAGCACACCGCGCAGGCGCTCGTTCGAGCGGCGCAGCTCATCGAGCAGGCGGGACTGTTCGCGACGCGTCTCATGGATCGAGTCGACGTCTTCGGCGATGAGAAGGAAGTCGTCGCTGTTGCCGATGCGACGGCACCGAACCTGAGCCGGGATAAACGAGCCGTCCACGAGTTTTGCCATGACGAGCGACACGTCACCGGTGGTCGAGAACGGCAGCTCTCCGGCGGCCGGGCGGCTCATGTCGCCGGCATAGAACAGATCCTTGACGTCCATGCCGTCCAACGCAAGCCCGGCACAGCCCAGCAGCTGTTCGGCGCGCTCGTTGGCAAAACGCACGACACCTCGGGCGTCAAACGACAGCACGGCCTCGTCGGCCATGGCGAGCAAGACGCTGAGCACGTCCTCCTTGTAGGCGCCCAGGCGCTCCATGTCCGATCCCCCCGTCTCGTGTGGGCAAGGCAAGCCACGTGCATGTCCGAAATGACAGACCATATAGCAAAAGGGGGCCTCTCCTAGGAGAGGCCCCCTCATTTGTTCAATGGTGTCGGAGGCGGGACTTGAACCCGCAAGACCTCAAAGTGGTCACTAGCACCTCAAGCTAGCGCGTCTGCCAATTCCGCCACTCCGACGTTGAGCTTGTTTAATATAAGGGTGAGGCAACCGTAGCGCAAGCCCCTTTTTCGAGAAACTTGAAGTTGTGGAGACAAGCACACAATTGGCCTAACACCAGGCATTTAGAACGAAAGAGGGCGCCTCCCGAAGGAAGCGCCCTTTTGCTTACAGGTTGATGGAGCTCTGCTTGATGGGGAACGCCTCTGCAAAGTGGCACGCGCAGAAGTGATCCTCCCCCACCTGGCGCATCTCCGGCTTCTCTTTGCCGCAGATGTCCTTCGCGATGGGGCAGCGCGTGTGGAAGCGGCAGCCCGACGGCGGGTTGATGGGCGACGGCGGGTCACCCGGCAGAACGATGCGCTCACGCGTGCGCTGGACGTCGGGATCGGGCACGGGCACAGCCGAGAGCAGCGACTGCGTGTAGGGATGGAACGGCGTGTGGTACAGGCCCTTCCAGCCAGAGATCTCGACGAGGTTGCCCAGGTACATGACCGCGACGCGATCGGAGATGTGCTGGACGACCGACAGGTCGTGTGCGATGAACAGGTACGTCGTGCCAAACTCGCTCTGGAGCTCCTTGAGCAGGTTGAGCACCTGAGCCTGGATGGAGACGTCCAGAGCCGAGACGGGCTCATCGCAGATGATGAGCTCGGGGCTCATGGCAAACGCGCGGGCGATGCCGACGCGCTGGCGCTGACCGCCAGAGAACTCGTGCGGGTAGCGGCTCGCGTGCTCCGGGTTAAGGCCAACCATGCCCAGGAGCTTGCGCACATAAGCCTCGCGCTCAGAGCGGTCCTTCATCTTGCCCTGGATGACGAGCGGCTCCTGAATGATCTCAGAGATCGTCATGCGGGGGTTCAGGCTCGCATACGGATCCTGGAAGATGTACTGAACCTTGGAGCGGTACTGCTTGAGCTGCCTGCCATGGAACTTGGCGACGTCCTCGCCGTTGAAGATGACCTCGCCAGCAGTCGGCTGCGTCAGGCGCATGATGCTGCGCCCTGTCGTCGACTTGCCGCAGCCGGACTCACCTACGAGGCCGAGCGTCTCGCCGCGACGAATCTGGAAGCTAACGTCTTGGACAGCCGAGACCTTCGACGAGAGGTGCGACAGGAACACGCCGCTCTGGGCGGGGAACTCCTTGCTGAGGTGGCGGACGTCAAGCAGAACGTCCTTGTCAGCGGCCGCCGGGGTGCCGGCCGCCTTCGTGCTCGTGGCGTCTGCCATTACTGCTCGCCTCCCTTCGAAGCGACAGATGCTGTTGCGGGACCGCGCTTGAGATCAGGGTTCGTGCGCGACGTCTCGGGCATGTTCGCGTTCACGAACGCGTCGTCGTCGGCGAAGTGGCAGCACGCGTAGTGCCCCGTCGACGTCGTATAGCGCGGCGGCTTCTCCTCGAAGCAGATCTTCTTCGCGAACGGGCAGCGCGGCGAGAACGCGCAGCCCTTCGGGAGGTCAACGAGGCTCGGCGGATTGCCCTTGATGGGCGTCAGAGCCTTCTTCTCGTCGATGGTCTGCTCCGGGATGGAGTTGTGCAGGCCCCACGTGTACGGGTGGCGAGGTGTGTAGAAGATCTCGTCAGCCGTGCCGAACTCGACGGGACGGCCAGCGTACATGACCATGATCTTGTCGGCCATGTCGGCGACGACGCCCAGGTCGTGGGTGATCATGATGATGGCGTTGCCGTTCTTCTTCTGCATCTCCTTCATGAGCTCGATGATCTGCGCCTGGATCGTCACGTCCAGGGCCGTCGTCGGCTCGTCGGCGATGAGAATGTCGGGCTCGCACGCCAGTGCCATGGCGATCATGACGCGCTGGCGCATGCCGCCGGAGAACTGGTGGGGGTAGTCCTTGACGCGCTCCTCCGGGTTGGGGATGCCAACGAGGTCGAGCAGCTCAATGGCGCGCTGCCACGCCTCCTTCTTCGACAGGCCCTTGTGGATGCGCAGGCCCTCGCCCAGCTGGCGCCCGATCTTGTAGACGGGGTTCAGCGAGCTCATCGGGTCCTGGAACACCATGGCGATATCGTTACCGCGGACGTGGCGCTTCTCCTTCTCGTCCATCGTGAGAAGCGAGCGACCGCGATACAGGACGTCTCCGCCCTCGATCTTGCCCGGAGGCATGTCGATGAGGCCCATGATCGTCATGACCGTCACGGACTTGCCCGAGCCGGACTCGCCGACGACGCCGAGCGTCTCGCCGGGGTCGAGGTGGTACGTCACGCCGTCGACGGCGCGCACGACGCCATCGCGGGTATGGAAGTACATCTTGAGGTCGTTGACCTCGAGCAGGTGGTGGCCCTCGGGAATCGGCTGGTTCTTCAGATCCGTCGGGTTCGTAGCATTGGCTGCCATCGGTCTATCACGCATCCTTCATCTTCACGTCGAGGGCGTCACGCAGGCCGTCGCCGAGCACGGTAAACGCCAGCACGGTCGAGAGGATGGCCATGCCCGGGCAGAACATGAGCCACGGTGCGTTCATGAGGAACTGCTTGCCGTCGGAGATCATGACGCCCCACGACGGGGTGGGCGGCTGAACGCCCATGCCGAGGAACGACAGCGCGCTCTCCGTGAGGATGGCGCCGCCGATGCTCATCGTGGCGTACACGACGATCGTCGCGACGGAGTTCGGGAAGATGTGCTTGATGATGATGCGCGCGTCGCTGGCGCCCATGGAGCGGGCGGCGTCGACGTAGTCGTTCTCCTTGACGGAGAGAATGGCGCTGCGGAACACACGGGCGATAGACGGCCATCCCAAGATGCCGATGGCTATGAACACGTTTTGGAAGCCTGGCCCGACAACCGCAAGCAGCGAGATCACGAACAGGATGTACGGGAACGCCAGGAAGATGTCGGCGAGGCGCATGATCAGAACGTCCCAGATGCCGCCGTAGTACGCGGCGAGCGCGCCCATGATGAGGCCGAGCAGCGTCGAGATGGACGTGGCGAGCAGGCCGACGGCCAGCGAGATGCGGGCGCCGTAGATGACACGCGACAGGACGTCGCGGCCCGTGAGGTCCGTGCCGAACGGGTGCTCGAACGACGGGGGTAGCAGGGACTGGGACGCCGACTTCGACGTGTCGAGATCCGTGGGCGAACCGAGCGTCTGGGGCACCCAGAGGTCAGCCGTGCACGCAACGACAACAACGATGAGAATCCAGATGAGCGCGATAACGGCGAGCTTGTTCTTCAGCAGGCGGTGGAACGCGTCGCCCCACAGCGTGCGCTGCTTGGCGTGCGTCTGCTCGCCAGCCGGTGAGCTGCCCGGCGTCGTGGGCGGAACGCTCGTAGCCGAGGTGCCGGAAGCGGTCCTCATGGCGCCCGTGCCGTCAAGGCCGGGCATCGGGGCTGCAGAACCGTACTCCATAGGACTACCTCCCTTCCTTCTTGGCGCCGTACCTGATGCGCGGATCCAGGAAGGCGTAGCTGATGTCGACGATGAGGCTGATGACGAGCACAACGATCACGACGAGCGCGACGCCGCCCATAACGATGGGCCAGTCTCGTCTCGTGATGGCCTGATACACCTCGTATCCGATACCGGGCCAGTTGAAGACCGTCTCTGTGAGGATGGCGCCAGAGAGCATGCCGCCAAAGTCGATGCCGATGTACGTGACGACGGGGATGAGCGCGTTCTTGAGCGCATGGTGCACGATGACCTGACGGCGCGACAGGCCCTTCGCAATAGCCGTGCGGATGTAGTCCGCGTTCATGACGTCAAGCAGCTGCGAGCGCATGATGCGGGCGGCATAGGCCGTCGAGACGGACGCCAGCGTGATGGCGGGCAGGATGTAGTGCATCCACTCCGGGAAGTTCGACGTCGGTCCGCCTGCGCCAGAGATGGGCAGGGCCAGCGCGCCGCCCGTCCACTGCTTGAGCATGACGCCGAAGAACAGCTGTAACAGCATGCCTAACCAGAATGCGGGCATGGCGACGAGCACCGACGTACACAGCGTTACGAGCACGTCCCAGAACGAGTAGCGCTTGATAGCCGAGATGATACCGGCTCCGATACCGATGACGATCTCGATGCAGATGGCCACGAGCGCCAGGCGCACAGTATAGGGGTACTTCTGGGCGAAGATGTCGATCACGGGCATCTTCTTTGTGTACGAGTCGCCGAGGTCACCGTGGAGGAGGCCGCTGACGTATGTGATGTACTGCTTCCACAGCGGCGTTTTGACCGGCTCGCCGTTCTCGTCGAGCATGGCCTGGCGACGCTCGGAGCCGTCATCGTTGTACGTCGGGTTGCCGTTCTCATCGAGTATCGGTTCGCTCTCGACGAGTCCGTTTGCGATCCTGAGCTGAAGCTCGATCTCGGGGGTGACCGCCTTCTCGCCCGTAATGAGCTTGATGGGGTCGCCGGGCACGACGTTTTTGATCACGAAGAGAATGATCGTGACGCCGATAAACACCGGGATGAACTGCAGGATGCGCTTGAGGATGTACTTGCCCATTCGTTCACCTTCCTTATGTCGACGCGCACCCGCCTGCGCCTTGCGGGCGTGCATGCCGACCGTCCCGTCGTCGCGCGTCTGGCACATGCGCCCTCCGCATGGCGGACGACGCATCGACGGGTCTCGTGGGGATCTCTCCCCCGTGGACAACCGGGGATCGCTCCCCTTCCTGACACGAACACTGCATGTGCTACGTGGGATTTAATTAAGGCCGCCCATTGTTTCGAGTCGGTAACGGATCACCCCGGTACAACGAAACAGTCGGTTGGGCAGACGTCCTCCCTCTCCCAGAGGCACTGCATCTTGTGATAGTACCAAGCGGCGACATCAACCCATAGCCTGAGCCGCTTTCAGGTGGAAGCGTGCACAATAAATAAAGAACCCCGCTCTATGCAAAATAGGCGGGGTTCAAAGCGTTTTTATTCTTTTTGCAGGCAGAAGACTGTAAACCTGACTCGAACCTGTTACGCGCCGGCAATGGTGCCCTGCGGGAAGAAGATCATGAAGACGAGCAGGCACGCCACGAACACGAGGGCACAGATGATCGTCAGGCGATCGAGGTTCTTCTCGATGATGCCCGAGCCGCTCGTGTTGGAGTACATGCTGCCGGCAATCATCTCCGAGACGCCCGTACCCTTACCCGAGTGCATGAGGATGAGGAAGATGAGGGCGACGCCCGAAATGAACCACAGGATGGTAAGGATGATCATCGGCACAGACAACGCGAGCTCCTTGGGACGAATGCGGGTCAAACTGCACGCACACACGCGTACAGCTCATTAATCTAGCACATCTCAGTCATGCGTGACGAGCGACTGCCCTGTCCAGGACGCCGGCTTCTCAATGTCCACAAGGTCGAGCAGCGTCGGCGCCACGTCGCACAGGCGCCCCTGAACGTCGTCACGCACGTGAACGCCGTCGGCCACAACGATGAACGGCACGCGAGCGAGCGTGTGCGTCGTCACGGGGTGGCGCTCCCCCGCCTCGTCGACCGTGAACATGCAGTCGCAGTTGCCGTGGTCCGCCGTGACGAGCGCGACGCCGCCCCGCTCGCGCACGGCTCGCACGATGCGCCCCATGCCGTCGTCCGTCGCCTCCACGGCCTTGATGGCGGCCTCGAGGTTGCCCGTGTGGCCCACCATGTCGGGGTTGGCGAAGTTGACGATGTACACGTCAGCGACGCCGTCCTCGATGGCGGCCAGCAGGCCCTCAGCGACCTGCGGCTCGCTCATCTGAGGCTGCAAGTCGTACGTCGCGACCTTCGGCGAGTCCACCAGCGCGCGCGTCTCCCCGCTGTGCGGAGCCTCGACGCCGCCGTTTATGAAGAACGTCACGTGCGCGTACTTCTCCGTCTCGGCAGTATGGAACTGGCGCAGACCGTGCTCGGCGAGCACATCCGCGAGCGTGTCACTGACGACGCCCTCGGGGAACGCCACCTTGACGGGCAGCGTCGGGTCGTACTCCGTCAGCGTCACGACATCGACCTTCGGGAAGCGGGCGCGCTCGAAACCGTCAAACGTCGGGTCGACGAGCGTGCGCGTCAGCTGGCGAGCCCGGTCGGGACGGAAGTTGAAGAACACGACGCCATCGCCGTCGGCCATGCCTCCGGGCTCGCAGGGAAACGGCACAACGAACTCGTCGGTGACGCCCGCGTCGTACGACGCCTGCACGCCGGCAATCGGCATCTGCTCGGGCGCGCCGGAGCCAAGCACGATGGCGTCCCACGCGCGCTTCACGCGATCCCAGCGTTTGTCGCGATCCATGGCGTAATAGCGGCCTGAGACGCTGCCGATGCGCACGTCGTTGCCCGTCTGCTCCGAGGCGTTGGCGCAGTGGGCTGCGAGCTCGCGCACGCTGTCGATGCCTGTGCCCGGGGCGACGTCACGCCCATCGAGGAACGCGTGGACGCGCACGCGGCGCACGCCACGGGCGCACGCCATGTCGATGAGGCGCAGGCAGTGGCGCATCTCTGAGTGAACGCCGCCCGGAGACATGAGGCCCATGAGGTGCAACGTCGCACCCGACTTCGCCACGGCGTCCATGGCGGGGCCCAGCACGGGGTTCTCGAGCAGCGAACCGTCGTCGATAGCGTCGTTTATGCGCACGAGCGCCTGGCGCACGACGCGGCCGGCGCCGAGGTTGAGGTGGCCGACCTCCGAGTTGCCCATCTGGCCCTCGGGAAGCCCGACGTCGGGCCCCGACGCGCCGAGCGTCGTGTGTGGGTATGACGCCCACAGCTCGTCGATGTTCGGCGTGTTGGCAAGCGAGACGGCGTTGCTGGGGCCGGGCTCCGCCCACCCCAGGCCGTCCATGATGACGAGCAGGGCAGGAAAGTTACGCATCGGCGCCCAGCACTCCCCTCACGATGTCGACGAACGCTTCCGCGTCCAGCGAGGCGCCCCCAACAAGGACGCCGTCCACGTCGGGCTGCGCCGTGAAGGCGGCGACGTTGCCGGCCTTGACCGAACCACCGTACAGCACGCGCGAAGCCCGCGCGACGCCGAGCCCGTACAGCGCGCCGATAGTCTCACGCACGGCAGACGCCACGGCCTGGGCGTGCTCTGGCGTCGGGACCTGGCCGCTGCCGATGGCCCACACGGGCTCGTATCCCACAACGAGGCCGCCGATGCCAAGCGGCGAAGGGACACCGGCAAGGCTGGCGCGCAGCTGGGACGCGACGAAGTCGACGGTGCCGCCAGCGTCGTACACGTCGCGCGACTCGCCGACGCACACGAGCGGCGTCACGCCCGCGGCGACGAGGGCGGCCGCCTTGCGGGCGACGACGTCGTCCGTCTCGCCAAAGTACGCACGGCGCTCGGAGTGGCCGACGATGCAGTACGAGCAGTCGAGGTCCTTGAGCATGGGGATGGATATGGCCCCCGTGTATGCGCCCTCAGGCTCCCAGTAGCAGTCCTGCGCGCCGACCTTTGCCCACGAGGAGTCAAACGCGATGACGTTGCTCACGCCGCGCAGCACCGTGAACGGCGGACACATCACGACGTCGACGGAACGGCGCCACGACCGATCCAGTCGGTCGACGACGCCCTGGGCCAGCTGCACGCCCTCCGAGTACGTTTTGTTCATCTTCCAGTTGGCCACGACGAGCGCGCGACGCCCGGCATCGGCCTGTTGCGGGCGAGCGCTACCGAACAGCATCGGGGATCGCCTCCACACCCGGCAGGGACGCGCCCTCGACGAGCTTCATGGACGCGCCACCTCCCGTCGAAACGAACGTCACGCCCTCCTCCAGGCCGAACTGCTTGACGGCCGCCACGGAGTCGCCACCACCGACGATGCTTGCGCACGCCGCGTTTGCGGCGATCGCCTCGCCGACGCCGCGCGTGCCCGCCTCGAAGGCCGGCATCTCGAACACGCCCATGGGGCCGTTCCAGAACACGGTGCGCGCCGCTGCGATGCGATCGGCGTACAGGCGGATGCTCTCGGGCCCGATGTCGAGACCCATGCGGTCAGCAGGCATGGCGTCGGCGCTCACGACGCACGTGTCAGCGTCGGCGGCAAAGCGGTCAGCCGCGACGTAGTCGACAGGTAGCACGAGCTCACAGCCCTTGGCGCGGGCCTTATCAAGCATGGCGCCGGCGCGCTCGACCCAGTCGGGCTCGACGAGCGACGTGCCGATGTCCTTTCCCTGGGCGCGCATGAACGTGAAGCACATGCCGCCGCCAATGAGCAGCGTGTCCACGACGTCGATGAGGTGATCGATGACGCCGATCTTGTCCGAGACCTTCGAGCCTCCGAGCACGGCGACGAACGGTCGCTGCGGCTCCTCGAGCATCCCGGTGATCGTGTCGACCTCGCGCGCCAGCAGAAGACCGGCGTAGGAGGGCAGAAGTGCAGGCACGCCGACGACGGAGGCGTGTGCGCGGTGGGCGACGCCGAACGCGTCGTCGACGTAGATGTCGGCAAGCGAGGCGAGCTCGGCGGCGAACTCCGGGTCGTTCTTCTTCTCGCGCGCGTCGAAGCGCAGGTTCTCGAGCACCAGGATCTGCCCGGGAGCGAGCTCGGCGGCAGCCCGCTGGACAACCGGGCCCGTCGAGGCGCCCACGAGGATAATCGGGGCGCTCGTCAGCTCTCCGAGACGCTCGACAACCGGGGCCATCGAGAACTCGGCCTCGAAGCCCTCGCCCTTCGGGCGGCCGAGGTGACTCATGAGGATGACGCGTGCGCCGCGCTCGACGAGCAGCTCGATCGTGGGGAGAGCAGCGCGGATGCGCGTGTCGTCCGTCACGACGCCGTCATGCACGGGCACGTTGAAGTCGACGCGGACGAGCACGCGCTTGCCTGCGACGTCTGCATCAACAACGCTTCGCTTGCGCGACATGGAATGTTCCTTTCGTCTGAGGGCGGAAGCTGCGCGGCATCCACCCGCTATCTACTGTTCCTGAGAAACACCGAACGAGCGCGCACGATAGGACGCGTCTGTGCCGGCCGTGTAGAGGACGCGGCCGCTCGACAGCTCGATGACGTCTTTGAACAGCGCCCAGAACGGGCCCGGGCCGATCCGATCCGTGTGAAAGTGGCCGTGCATCCAGCGCCCGAATGTCAGACGCTGCTCGAGCGAGGAGAGCCACTCCTCCGTGCTCGTGTCGACCGTGCTCTGGCGCACGCGAGCGAGAAACGCCTCCGTGGGGCGTTGCTCGATGGGGCACGTGTGCGAGAACACGTAGTCGACGCGCCAACCCGCCCGCTCGCACGCCTGCTCGACGGCACGCTTCTCCTCGGGGCCGGGCTGCTCGTCGGCAAACCAGCGGCGGCCGTCGGCAAGGCGCCAGTCCTTGTCGACGGAATAAGCGCCGCCCGCTACGAGGCAGGACGCGCCCTCGAGGTCAAAAAGGGAGCCGTCCTTGGCAAACAATAGGTTGGGATAGGCGTCCTCAACGTAGACAGAGCCACCGTGCCAGGGACGCTCGACGTAGCCCGACAGCGTGGCCGGGCGCATCTCGTGATTGCCGTGCACGCACAACATCGTGATCGGCATGTGGGCGATGCGCTCTTTGATCTTGACGTCGGCGTCGTCGCCCCAGAAGTTGATGCACGCGTCACCCAGGACGACGAGCACGTCGTCGCGCGTCGTGCCCTGGTACGAGCAGAAGCGCTCGAGGCGCCCGAAATACCCGTGAACGTCTCCGGTCACAAACACCATCGGCTGCGATTGCCCTTTCGCGTCAGGGCGCGCCGGGGTCTTTCGTCCCGGGCGCGCCCTCAGTCGTCATCCACTGATGCGGGATGGCCTACCGCGCGACGACCTTCGCGAGGTCGAGCAGGCGGCAGGAGTAGCCCATCTCGTTATCATACCAGGAAAGTACCTTTACCAGCGTGCCCTGACCACCCAAAACCATCGTGCAGCCAGCGTCGAACACGCTCGAAGCCGTCTCTCCGATGATGTCGCTCGAGACAAGCGGCTCCTCGGAGTAGGCAAGAATACCCTTGAGCGGGCCCTGCGCCGCCTCGCGCATCGCAGCGTTGACCTCCTCGGCGCTGACGGGGCGCGACAGCTCGGCCGTCAGGTCGACCATGGAGCCGTCAGGCACCGGCACGCGCGCCGACATGCCGTCGAGCTTGCCGGCGAGCTCGGGAATGACGATGCCAACGCAGCGGGCCGCGCCCGTCGTCGTCGGGATGATGGAGCAGGCACCGGCGCGAGCGCGACGCAGGTCCTTGTGCGAGTTGTCCAGAACGCGCTGGTCGCACGTGTAAGCGTGCACGGTCGTCATCATGCCGCGCTCGACGCCGAACGCATCGACGAGCACCTTGGCGACAGGCGCAAGACAGTTCGTCGTGCAGGAGGCGTTGGAGACAACGTCCATCGTTGCCGGATCGTACTGGTCATCGTTAACGCCGACGACGAACGTGCCGTCGATCTCGCCCTTCGCCGGGGCAGACAGCACGACCTTGCGCGCGCCGCCCTCGATGTGACGCATAAGCGAGGGCTTGTCGCGGAACTTGCCTGTGCACTCGAGCACGACGTCGACGCCGAGCTCGCCCCACGGCAGCAGCGGGATGCCCTTGGGATCGCGCGCCGAGAGGCCCTTGATGCGCTTCGAGCCGTCGACGATGAGGTCGATGCCGTCCGTCGCAATGTCATGGGTGCACTTGCCGTGCACAGAGTCGCGGCGCAGCAGGTGGGACATGCAGTCGATCTTGCCGAGGTCGTTGACGGCGACGACCTCGATCTCGGGATCGTCCAGGGCGGCGCGCAGCGCAAGGCGGCCGATGCGTCCGAACCCGTTGATGCCGATCCTGACAGTCATGCGCTTCCTCCTTCGTGGGGTCCCGGCGGGACCGAGTCTTAGAGCAGGGATGTGGTCACGCTGTCGCCAGCCTAGCGCAAGGAGTCATGCACATCGCGTGGAGTTCCGCGAGCTGCACAGACCACCTGGCCTGGCGGCAGCGAAGCGGCACCGCAGCACCACGTCGCTGGCCAGGCGGCAAGCGAAGCAGTGCCGCAAGAAACTGCACCGTTAGCAGGCGTCACAGTGCCCCAGATGCAAGGCGCCCGGCGGTGAAGCGTATTGGACATACGTGAGCCCCTGGGGAACGCAGCAGATGGGGTGCCACAGCCCCGGCCGGCACTTCACTTGGCATCCAGCTCGGCAGCAATCTCCTCCAGCCTTCGCACCCGGTGGTACACGGCTGACTTTGACAGGGGCGGGTCGGCGATCTCGCCGAGCTCCCGCAGCGACAACAGCGGGTTTGCCAGGCGCAGCTCGCAAAACGAGCGCAGCGCGGGCGGGAGCTTGCCGAGGCCGAGTTTGGCATCGATGAGCTCGATGAGGTCCGTTTGGGAGCCCGCGGCGTCCGTCGCCTTCTTCTGGTTGGCGATCTCGGCGTTGACGATGCGGTTGGCGTCGTTGCGCAGCGACTTGACGACGCGCGCGTCCTCGATGGCGAGCGCCGACGACGGTGCGCCGACGAGCACGAGGAACGACAGGATGTCCGACGCGTTCTTGAGGTAGATGACGAACGACGAGCGTCGCCTGCTCACGTGGGCGTTCACGTCGAAGCGCGCGAGCATGTCCGCAAGGCCCGTCGCGAATGCGTCGCCCTGCGCCACCATCTCGAAGTGCGCGTCACCGTGGGGGTCGGATATGAAGCCGCCGCCCATGAACGCGCCGCGCAGGTAGGCCTTCGCCCAAGCGGGCCGACTCACAAGCTCGGGGGCGATGGCGCGCGCCAGGCCGAGCTCGGGCGTCAGCACACCCATGCGCACGAGCGCCTTGGGAAGCTGCGGCTGGTCGGGCACGACGATGAGGTAGTTGCGCGTCTTGTGCAAAACGCTGCGCCGCACGGTGAGCTCCGTCGTGAGGCCGTACGTGCGACGCATGAGCTTAATGGCCGTACGTGCCACCGACCCGGTCTCCGTGGCCATGGACAGGCGATACCTCCGCTTGCTGCCCGACCCAAACACCGAAAGCGTGCCGCACACGCGCACCATCGCAGCGAGCTCGGCAAGGCTGCAGACGGGATCGGCGTCCTCGCAGCGCGAGAGCTCGTCTTTTACCTCGGCCGTGAATGACACGTTTCCAGCACCCCCCGCAGCACGCCGGCCAGCTTGTCGAGGTTGTGCCACGTGGGATATTCGCCTCCGGCGAACTCGCGCACGATGACGGTGGGCACGCGGCGCTCGATGGCGCGGATCATGTCGTCGGTGAGCTGCACGGGGCGGAAGTACCAGTCGGGGTCGGGGTCGTTCGTCACGTTGGGCGACAGCCCCTGCGCACGCCGGCGCGCGTCATCGCTGACCTGCTGCTTCGTGAGGGCCTGGAAGCTGCGCGTCGGCACGCCCATGTCACGAGGCACCGGGCGGTGGATGAGCGCGACGTCGACGGCGCCTTCGAGGCCGTGCGACAACAGCGCGTCGACGTGCTCCTCGGCCGTGAGCCCCCACGTCTCCCCCTGCATGTCGGCCGTCGAGCACACGAACACGCGCGTGGCGCTCGTAGCCCGCAGCGCGTCGCGGATGCCGCCGACGAGTACGTTGGGCAAAATGGATGTAAACAGCGACCCCGGGCCGAGCACTACGATGTCCGCCTGCAGGATAGCATCGACAGCTGGGGCGTATGCCTGCGGGTCGCGCGGGGAAAGCCACACGTTCGACAGGGCGCACGGACCCGTGCCCAGAGACGCCTGGCCGCGAAACTCCATGCCGTCGCGCGTCATGCCGCACAGCACGACGTCGTCCAGCGTCGAGGGCAGCACGGCGCCGTGGCAGCCGAGAAGCTCGGAGCACACGTCGACCGCCTGCATGAACGAGCCCGTCTCAGCCGTGAGTGCCGTGATGAGCAGGTTACCGAGCGTGTGGTTATCTGCGTAGGGGAAGCGGTGCTCGAACGCCCGCGCCAGCACGGCGCGCGAGTCGTCCGCCATCGCGACGAGGCACTTGCGGATGTCACCGGGCGGCACGATGCCCGCCTTGGCGCGCAGGATGCCCGTCGAGCCACCGTCGTCGACCATGGACACGACGGCGGTCACGTAGCAGTCGAGCATGCGCAGCGCGCGGATGGAGTTGGGCTGGCCCGTCCCGCCGCCGATGCACACGGCGCGAATCTGGTCAGGGCGCGGGTCGGGCACCGGCGTCAGCGGCAGAGCAGATGCGATGTCCGTCGCGCCGGCAGCGCCTGCGTCCCCAAGGCCGCAGGCGTCAAGCAGAGACTCGGCGTCGCTCATGACTGGGCACCCCCCTGGGCGGAGCGCGCCACGTCGCGGTGCGAGCACGACACGCGATAGCCCTTGCTCGCGAGATAGGCGCCCGTCGCCTCGGCAAGCGTGACGCTGCGGTGCTGACCGCCTGTGCAGCCTATCGCGATGGAGAGGTGCTGCTTGCCCTCAGAGACGTAGCCGGGCATGACGACGTCGAGCAGCGTGTGCCAGGCCTCGAGGAACGCCTTCGTCTCCGGGCTGTTGAGCACGTAGTCGCGCACTGGGGCGTCAAAGCCCGTCAGCTCGCGCATGGTGGGGTCGTAGAACGGGTTGGGCAGGAAGCGCACGTCAATGACGAGGTCGGCATCGAGCGGCAGGCCGTACTTGAAGCCGAACGACGACACTGCCACGTTCATGCCCTGTTGGGCCGGCGTGCCGGAGAACTCCTTGGCGATGCGGGCACGCAGGTCGCGGGCGCGCATGGTCGACGTGTCGACGACGACATTCGCCAGTTCGCGGATAGAGCTCAGGCGCTGGCGCTCCGCAGCGATGGCCTGGCTCACCGTCATGCCGCCGCGCGCGAGCGGGTGGCGACGGCGCAGCGAGCTGTAGCGGTTGCGCAGAGCGTCGTCGTCCGCGTCGAGGAAGAGCACTTGGCACGACACGCCGCGCTCCGTAATCTTCCTCAGCTCGGAGCTCAGCGTCGAGAAGAACTCCTGCGAGCGCACGTCGCACACGACGGCCAGGTGGCGCCCCGTGCCATTCGGCAGGCCGATGAGCTCGGACAGCGGCACGAGCATGGACGGCGGTAGGTTGTCGATGCAGTAGTACCCCAGGTCCTCCATGGCATGCAGGGCCTCCGTGCGGCCGGCGCCCGACATGCCCGTGATGACAACGACCTCCGGCCCCAGCAGCGGGCACGCGTCCGCCGGGGTCGCGTCAGCCGGCCGTCCGCCCGTCTCGATGTGCTCGCCCATGCGCGTCTCCTCCCCTACTGGATGATAGTGCAGCCCTCGTCGACGAGGGCGCTCTCTCCGGGCACGAGCTGCAGGCAACCCGTCGCGTCGACCGCCGTCAGGCGAGCGTTGCCCGTGGCGTTAAGCTGCGTCAGGCCCGGCGCCGTGCTCACGACAAGCGCGTCGAGATCGTTGTTCGAGACGTCGAGACTCGCAAGGCCGCCCGCAGAGCTCACGTCGACAGACGTCAGGCCGCAGCCGGACAGGCTCAAGCTCTGCAGCTGCGTCAGGCCCTGCGCCGAGAAGCTTCCGAGCTGCAGCCCGTTGCACACGAGCGTCCTCAACGACGTCAGGGCTGGCAGACCAGCAAGGTTCGTCGTGCCCGTCCCGGACAGGTCGAGTGACGTAAGAGCGCTGACCTCTGAACCCGTGAGCATGTCGTCGCCGTCGGGGTTGTTCGTCGATGAGAACACGACGCCGCGCAGCGCAGGATCGGGCAGCGCGCCCGCCGTGCGCGTCAAGGCACCCGTGACGCTCACATTCTCGCCGATGTGCAGCGTGGACAGCGTGGCGGCGCACGGCGTCACGTCGAGCGACGAGAGGTGCGACGCCGTGGCGGACAGGTTCGTGAGGTGCGGCGTTGCCGACAGGTCGAGCGAGGAGACAGCCGTGTTCGTGATGTCGAGCACGTAGAGCCACTCTAGGCCCTCCAGGTCGAGGGTCGAAAGCTGGGAGTCCTTCGCGACGAGCGAGTTGAGCATCGCAGGGAGCTGCGAGCCCGAGACGCTCGTCACGGCGCACCCCGAGATGTCGAGCGTCGTGAGCGACGGCAGCCACGTCAGGCCGGTGAGGTCGGCCGTCGACGCATCACTGACTTGTAGCGATGCGGCGGAGGAGCGCTCGCGGTCCGACAGGGCGCCGTCGCCGTCGCTGTCGAGGACAGCCAGGCTCGCGCGCAGGCCCGCATCGGGGAAGAAGCCCTCGGCTATCGGGATGATGAGAGACAGGCCGGGGTCGGCGCTGACGGACGTGACGAGGCCGTTCTTCGACAGGTCGAGACGGGCGAGGCCGTTGCCCGTGCACGCCAGCGAGCGAAGCTGCCCGCACGCGGACAGGTCGAGCGCCGTCAGCGCGTTGTCGCTGACATCAAGCGAGCTCAGGTTGCCCAGGTTGGTGAGCGTGACAGACGTCAGCCGGTTGTCGGAGAGGTTGGCGCTCGTCAGCGCCGCGTTGGACGAGAGGTCGGCGTCCGTCAGGTTGTTGCGCGAGGCGTCGAGCGTCGTGAGCGCCGTCAGCGTCGAGATGCCGCGCAGCGAGCCGATGCTTCGGGAAGAGCAGTCAAGCGATGTGATGGAGGCGACCTCGTCGGCATTGAGCGCGTCGTCGTCGTCGGCGTCATACGTCTTGACGACGGCGCGCAGAGCTGCGTCGGGGAACGTCGAGGGGGTGATGGGAACGCCGTGGCCCGGCGCCTCCATGCTGCGCACGACGAGCAGGGCGACGAGCGAGAACGCCACGAGGGCGAGCGCGATGACGACGACGATCAGGACGCGACCGCCGACGCGCGGCGGCGTCTCAGGCTGCACAGCCGCCATGGCGGGCTGTGCGGGATAGCCGAGCTCGGGGCGCACCTCACGCGCCGCACCACCGAACATCGGCGGCATAAGGACGAGCGGGCTGCCGCACGAGGGGCAGCCCGCCTGGGAACGCTTGACCTTGGCACCGCATGAGGGGCATCGCATGGCTCTCATCAGCCTTTCTCGCGGGATCATGCCGCGCGCCGGCCGCGCGGGCCGAGCGCTGGCGTCCCCCTAGTCTAGCGCCCAGGCGCACACTTGTCCGCCCTCACCCGGGCCCCGCTATCCCATCCCCACGACCTCGGAGGCGTCCTGCGCCCCGTCACCTGCGCCCCCGTCCGCCAGTCCGGCCGCGCGGGCCACCTGCTCGCGGGAGTCCTCCCACGCCCGCAGCGTCTCGAACACCTCGCGCGCGACCTCGGCGGGAACGCCCGGCGTCGCCGCGATGTCGGCGGCGCTCGCTTCGCGCAGGCGCTTTATCGACCCGAAGCGCTTCATGAGCGCACGCTTGCGCTTCGCGCCCACGCCGGGGATCTCGTCGAGCACGCTCACGGTCATGGCCTTGCCGCGCAGCTCGCGATGGAACGTGATGGCGAAGCGGTGGGCCTCGTCGCGCACCTGCTTGACGAGGTAGAGCGAGGGAGATCCGCTCGGCAGCACGACGGGCGTGTCATCCCACGGCACAAACAGCTCCTCGTCGCTCTTCGCCAGGCCAGCCATGGGGATGTCGAGGCCCAGCTCTCCCAGCTGCTGCATGGCGGCTGAGAGCTGGGGCTTGCCGCCGTCGAGTATCAGCAGGTCGGGACGGGAGCCAAACCGCTCGTCAGCCATGCGCTCCGGGGCGTAGCGACGCCCGAGCGCCTCTTGCATGCACAGGAAGTCGTTCGCCTCGCCCGTATCCACGTGCATCTTGAATCGCCGATACTGGGACGTGTCGGGCTTGCCCGCCGTGAACACGACCATGGACGCCACCGTGAAGCGGCCGTGGATCGTCGAGATGTCGAAACACTCGATGCGCATAGGCGGCGCCGGCAAGGCAAGAGCGCTCTCGAGCTGTAGCAGCGCGTCGTTCGTACGGCGGTCCTCGTAGCTCGTGCGCACCATGAAGCGCGTGAGCGTGTGGCGGGCGTTCTGCTCGGCGAGCTCGAGCAGGTGGCGCTTCTCGCCGCGCTGCGGCACGCGCACGGACACCTTGCGGCCGTGACGCTCGGAAAGCCAGCTCGCGAGGACGTCGGCGTCGGACAGCTCCACGGAGAGATCGACCTCGTCGGGCACGTCGGCGCCGCTAGCGTAGTAGCGCTTGAGGAAGCCGGCGGCCAGCTCCTCCTCGGAGACGTCTTTGCCCTTGTCGAGCACGAACTCGCAGCTGCGCTGCGTGCGGCCCTCGCGCACGGCCAGCACGTGGGCGCCGGCGATCGTCTCCTCTCGATAGAAGCCGATGACGTCCATGTCGATGGGCGAGGGAAACACGACCTGCTGGCGCTCCCCCACCCGCTTGAGCGTCGCGAGCTTGTCGCGGCAGCGCGCCGCCTTCTCGAAGTTGAGCTCGGCGGCGGCCTCGTGCATCTCGTCGGTGATGTGCTGCGCGAACTCGCCGCGCCGCCCCGCGAGGAAGCGCTCGACAGCGCGCACGTTCGCCCGGTATGTCACCGGCGTGATGTCGCCCGAACACGCGCCCGGGCCCAGCCCGACGCTCGCGTCAAAGCAGGCGCGGCCCTTGCCAGATAGCACGGCGCGGGCAACGGGATCGTCGTCTGAGGCCTTGGCGAGCGCCCGGGTGATGCGGCGCCACTCCGGGCACGTCGCCGAGCACATCGGCACGACCTTGCGGGCGAGGTCGATGGTCTCGCGAGCCGCGCGGGCGTTCGTGTACGGGCCGAAATAGCGCGTGCCCGCCTTGTGCTTCTCGCGCGTGAACTTGATGGCCGGGAACAGGTCGCTCTCGGTGATGGCGATGTAGGGGTAGCTCTTGTCGTCGCGGAAGTCGACGTTGAACGGGGGGTCGTACTGGCGGATGAGGTTCATCTCCAGCACGAGCGCCTCGTGCTCGCTGTTGACGACGAGGTACTCGAAGCTCCGCACCTGCTCCATGAGCAGGGGGATCTTCACGCGCTCGTCCTGCAGCGTCACGTACTGGCGCATGCGTGCGCGCAGGTTCTTTGCCTTGCCAACGTAGAGCACCTTGCCGGCGGCGTCCTTCCACAGGTAGCAGCCAGGGTCCGTCGGCACAAGCGCGACCTGCTGCGCGAGCGAGAGGCGCGAGGGGTCGGCCTGGGCGTCGGCCGGCAGCTCGTCGGAGGGCGCGCCGATGCGCTGCTCCGGCTCCATTACGCCTGCCCGCCGGCGGCGTCGCCCTTCTGGACGTCCCACACGTACCGCTTGAACTTGCGGATCTGGTTGGCGTACATCAGGCGCGCCCAGAAGTTGTGGGACGCGGTGTCCTCGCGATAGAACAGCGGGTTGTGCGCCTTGCCGGCGTCGAACAAGCTGCGGGCTTTGCGGCGCAGATCGGGGTCGGCCACCGTGCGCGACACGACGACGCGCGGCACGACGGAGTACAGCCCCTCGTCGCACGCGACGCGCTGGGGGATCTCGCGGTGCAGCACGTAGTCCTCCACAAGCAGCGTCACGAAGTTCACGCCGCCGATCGTCATGTAGAACGAGTTGCGGCCCGGGCGCGTGTTCACCTCGAAGAACCGATAGCTGCCGTCACGGGAGTCGTACTTGACGTCGAAGTTTGAGAAGCCGTGGTAGCCGACGTGCTTGAGGAAGCGGGCCGCCTGACCGGCGATCTCGTCGTTGCGCTCCATCATGATGCACACGGGGTTGCCGATGGCGGTGGGCATGTGGTCCTCGAGCAGGACATGGCCTGTCGACCACACGCGGACGTCGCCGTCGGCGTCGGAAAAGCATGTGATCGTGCGCAGCGCGTCGTCGGAGCCCGGCACGCGATCCTGCACGATGAGCTCGCGGTCGTAGCACGAGCGCTGCAGGTTGCCGTAGAGCTCGGACAGCTCTGCCGCCGTGTCGATCGTGTAGACCTTCTTCTTGTTCGGGATGTCGGCGTAGTGGTAGCGCGCCGAATTGGAAGGCTTAGCGATGACGGGGAACGGCAGCTCGTCGAGAGGCAGCGTCGCGCTCTGGTCGGCGCAGTCGAACGCCCACGTCTTGGGATACGGGATGGAGAGCTCCTCGCAGATGCGGTAGAACTCCTCCTTCTGCGTGATGCGGTCGAGCAGGTCGAAGTCGATATAAGGGACGACGAACCACTCGGAGAGCTCCTCCTTGTGCTGAGAGAGCGTGCGGGCATACCAGTCGCCCGTGCCCAACACCAGCGGCACCTTACCGGCGGCCGTCAGCTCCTTGCCGAGCGAGCGCAGGGCGTCGAGCGCCACGGCGTCTTGGTCGACGTTGGGGACGATGCGCAGCTCGGCGAAGCGGCTGTGCGAGATGATCTTGGCGTCGAAGCCCGCCAGCACGATGGAGCGGATGCCGTAGGCCGCGTTGAAGCAGCGCACGCAGCTGTACGTCAGGATGTCGCCGCCGAGCAGCACGGGCTGCAGGCGCTCGCGGACGTCGGCCTCGCTGGTGATGAGCCTCTCGGGGTGTGCCATGGGCAAGATCTCCTGTTCGTGCGGACATGTTCGCAGCCATGATGACACATTGGGCCTCCCTCACGCCCGCCATCCGCCGCATGCGTCCAAAGCCCACCGGAGCCTGCCGTCCGTTTGTGACAACTTCGTGGGACACCTCTTGCCCGACGGGTGCCAGCGGTGCGCGGACGGCACGGAAGATGGCGAAAGCCGCGCATGGGTATACTTCTGGCAAGGCAGACCCGCAAGCTCGGCACGAGTCCGGGCCGCACGCGGGCTGCGCCCATTCGATCCGAGGAGGATCCCCATGAGCGACACCACCGAAAAGACCTCTGACACCTCGACACTCGACGCCGGGTCGACCTGCGAGTTTCCCGCCATCCGTACCGCGCGCCCGGGCCGAGCCCGTCGCTCGCTCATCGCAGCAGCCGCCCTGAGCCTGGGGCTGCTCGTCGGCTCGACCGCGCTGGCCGCACCCGCGCAGACGCCTGAGAGCACGCCGGACAGCGTAAGCGCATCCTCGCCCTCCACGAGCTGGTGGCAGGGCAGCTCTGGCGCGGCGCCCAGCACCGGTGGGGCCACGACGAACTCGGGGGCGACCACAGGAACGGACGCGCCTGCGGACCCGCTCGCCGGGCTTGCCTCGCAGCTGCCGTCCCTCGGCTCGGCTGAGCTGCAACTACTTGACGCCCTCGGCGTGGCGACCGGCCCCTCCGTCACCGTGACGGGCACGGGCACCATCAGCGTCGAACCCGACGTCGCAAAGCTGTCGTTCGCCGTCGAGGCCGACGGCGAGGACGCGACGACTGCAGCCGAAAGCGCCAATGCGCTCGCCGAGGCCGTCAACGCCGCGCTCGCCGAGGCCGGCGTGCCCGAGGAGGACATCCAGACGGGCGGCGTCAGCGTCTCTCCGCGCTACAGCTATGACGACAGCGGCAACGCAACGGTCTCGGGCTACACGGCCTCCGTCCAGTACGATCTCAGCGGCATCGCCGTGGAGAAGGTATCCGGGACACTCAGCGCCGTGCTCGACGCCGGCGTAACGCAGGTCTACACGATCGCCTACTACTCGAGCACGTACGATGAGCAGTACCAAAAGGCGCTCGCGCTCGCGTTCGAGCAGGCCAAGGGCAAGGCCGAGGCGCTCGCGCCCGTGCTGAGCAGCGGCGAGGACACCACGCTCACGCTCACGTCCCTCACGGAATCGCCGAGCTCCATGCAGTATCGCTACGCCGACGCTGGCGGCTTCACGGCCATGGACGCGGTGGCAAGCGCGAGCGACGTCGAGCAGGCCAAGGTCAACGCGACGGTCGTGCCTGGCACGATCGATATTGAGGCAACGGTGATCGCGGAGTACAGCCTGCTCGACCCATCCGTCATCAACGAGGCAATCGCGTCGCTCGCCGGCGCATCGTACGAGGCGAGCGAACTCTTCTCATAAGCTGGCACCAGCTGCCAACGCGGCTGCGTTTCGATAAGACGAGTTCTGTGCGGCGCGTGGGAATTCCCGCGCGCCGCACGTTTCTTTGCATTCGAGCGCCGTGTTCCTCGAGCCTAGCGGCGCAGCGCGGGAACGAAGCGGCCGAGCAGGCGCCGGATGAACGCCGCTTCGGGGATGCGCAGGCCTACGGCGGGGACATATGTCGCGAGTAG
Source organism: Coriobacteriia bacterium (assembly GCA_018368455.1). Taxonomy (NCBI): domain Bacteria; kingdom Bacillati; phylum Actinomycetota; class Coriobacteriia; species Coriobacteriia bacterium. The sequence goes on along the minus strand of JAGZEG010000020.1, from coordinate 14,491 downwards.
GGCAACGAGGCCCGACGGAACGAGATAGAGCGCCGCGCGACCGATGGAGCCGCCGATGGGCCCGACGAGCGTCGAGAGCGTCCACAGCACGAGGCCGCCCGCCGCCGCGCCGAGCAGGCCGAGGCCGAGCGAACCAAGAGCGCTGCGCGTGATGGAGCCCATGCCGATATGGCCGAACTCACGGCGCAGGTAGACGTAGCACCAGATGTCGCCGAGCACGAAGAAGGCCGTCTGCGCAAGCGCGACGCCCGTAATGCCCCAGCCTTCCCAGTCGCCGGCGCCGAGACACCACAGCAGCGTGAGAGCGATCTGCACGGCAGAGATGACGAGGTTGAGCACGGCGTAGGCACGCATGCGGCGAAGAGAAGAAAACACTTTCTGCATGAACATGAACAGCGCGTAGAACGGCAGCGAGATAGCCATGAACGAGAGGTAGCTCGCCACCATCTGCACGCTGTCCTGCGTGAACGAGCCCGCGCAGAACAGCGAGACGAGCGGCACGGAGAACACAGCGAGGTAGAGCGCGAACGGGATCATGAAGAACAGGTTCTGTCGCGTACCACCGGCGATGGCGCGGCGCAGCCCCTCGCGGTCAGCGTCGGCGGCCATGTCGGACAGCTCCGTGAACAGCGTCGTCGTGAGCGGCACCGACAGGAACGCGTAGGGCAGCGTGAACCACTGGCGCGCGTAGAACAGCACGGATGAGCCCGCGTCGCTCACCGCCATGGCGGCTGCGTTCTGCACAGAGACCGTCGCGAACGACGCCAGCGTCACGACGATCGTCGGGATGCCGAGCGCCAGCGTCTCGCGCAGAGCGGGGTCGTGCACGTCGATGCGGGGGCGCAGCCGAATGCCCGAGCGCACAAGCGCCGGGATCTGGATGGCCATCTGCGTGAACACGCCCAGAGGCGTGCCGATCGCGATGACGAGCTTTCCGAGCTCCGGATTGCTCGGCGCGAGGAACACGTAGACGAACATGACGGCGATGACGACGACGTTGTTCGCAATGGGCGCGGCCGAGCTCCAGAAGTAGTCACGCGACGCGTTGAGCAGGCCGCCGACTATGGCGCTGACACCGTAGAACAGCAACTGGATGGCGAAGAACCGGAAGAAGTACGTCACGAGCTCGCGGTCGCCCGACGGGTTGAGGAACATCTGCGTGTATACGACCTGTGGCGCGAATATCGTGGCCGCCAGCGCAACGAGGCCCAGCGCCGCGACAACGATGCCGAGAAGAGTCGAGGCGTACGCGTTCGCCCGCTCGGAGCCCTCGCGCTTGCGCAGCGAAACATAGACCGGCAGGAACGCCGTGACGAGCATGCCGCCCATGACGAGCTCGTACAGCTGGTTGGGCAGGTTGCACGCCACCTGGTACGACGAGGACAGCAGCGTCGTTCCCATGGCAAAGCCCATGGCCCACGTGCGGATGAAGCCCGTGATGCGTGACACCATGACGCACAGCGAGATGAGCGCCGCCGAGGCGCCAACGCGCGCGCCAACCGTTGCGGCGTCGTCCTCCGACGCAGCCGCAGACGGCGCGATCTCAGGCAGCGGCACCTCGCGCTCTCGAACGCCGGCACCGGCCGCAAGCGCGATCCATTCCATCGTGTCGCCAGCCGAACCGGACGGCGTGGTCGATCCTCGACCTTCACGTGAGGGTGATATTGAGCTTACAGGTTCATTGTTTGTGTCAACAGCGGGCCACTGCCCCGAAGCCTGGAGCTCAGAAACCGTGCGCTCCTGGCTCTGCGACGCAATGGCGACCCAGGTCGCAGTCTCGCCCGCAGACGCCGTCGTGCCGCCGACGCTGATGCCCGCAGAAACGGCCGTGCTCAGCCACATGGACGTGTCGTCGGGCGACACGCCTCCTCGCGACGAGGCAGGAGCCTCGCTCACCACGGCTTTCTGGCCAGGGTCGGCGAGCTTGGGCATCGTGCGCACGCGCTCCTCGGGCGAGACGCGCGTTCCCCTCTTCTGTCGGGCCTCCTCGGCCGTCTCCTCAAAGTGCTTTCCGCGACGCAGCACCATCTCACGCCTCCGTGATGTCGGCAAACGTCGCCCCGCAGAAGCGGGCAAGCGCCTCGGGATCGAGCACGAGCTGTGTTCCGATCCGTCCGCCCGACACAGCGATGCGGTCAAAAAGCTGGGCCGTCTCGTCGATGAACGTGGGGAACGCCTTCTTCATTCCGACAGGCGAGCAGCCGCCGCGAATATAACCGGTGAGGTCGCGCAGCTCGCGCACGGCGACCATTGACAGGGACTTCTCCCCCGCCGCACGCGCCGCCTTCTTGAGATCAAGCTCGCTCGCGACGGGGATGCAGAACACGCAGCATCCGCCCGACGCCGCATGGCAGACAAGCGTCTTGAACGCAGTATCGGGATCTATGCCGGTTGCCTGAGCGACGCGGAGGCCGAGATTCACGCTCGTCTCGTCCTCCACGTCATAGACAGACACATCGTAGGGAACGCCTGCGCGATCGAGCTCGCGCATGGCGTTTGTCTTTGCGGCAGCCTCGCCGCGCTTTGTGTGGCTCACAAACGGCCTGCCGGGCTAGTTCTTGTGGCCGCTGCGGCTCTTGATGATAAGGACGACCGCCACGATGATGACGATCAGGGCAACGACGCCGATGATGATCGGCACGGTGAGGTTCGTCTCATCGCCCACCGAAGGCAGCGCCGACAGGGCGGTCAAGGCATTGGCTGTTTCCATTGCGCACTCCAATCACGATGCTTCGTGCGTCCCCCGTGGACGCGCCCCACATGTCCCATGGTAACACCCGAGCCCCCACAGACGAGCCCTGTCAACCAAAGCTATCGAGCTTCCTTCTCCGCACAGACGGCACGCGCCGTCTGACGGGCTCGGTCGCGCTCGAGCAGCGGCTTGAGGAACGCACCCGTATGGCTTTCCGCCACCTCGCACACCTGCTCCGGCGTCCCCGTCGCCACGATGCGGCCGCCGCCGGATCCGCCTTCGGGGCCAAGGTCGATGAGCTGGTCGGCGACCTTGATGACGTCAAGGTTGTGCTCGATGACGAGCACGGTGTTGCCGGCGTCGACGAGGCGCTGCAGCACGCTGAGCAGCTGCCGAACGTCCTCGAAGTGCAGGCCCGTCGTCGGCTCGTCCAGGATGTAGAACGTCTTGCCCGTCTGGCGGCGATGCAGCTCCTTGGCAAGCTTCACGCGCTGGGCCTCACCACCCGACAGCGTCGTGGCGGGCTGGCCGAGGCGCACGTAGCCCAGGCCCACGTCAAACAGCGTCTGCAGCTTGCGCTTGATGTTCGGGATGCTCGCAAAGAACGCGAGCGCCTCGGACACCGTCATGTCAAGCACGTCAGAGATGGACTTGCCGCGATACGTGACCTGGAGCGTCTCGCGGTTGTAGCGTCGCCCGCCACACTGCTCGCACGGCACGTAGATGTCAGGCAGGAAGTGCATCTCGATCTTGATCTGTCCGTCGCCCTTGCACGCCTCGCAGCGACCGCCCGGCACGTTGAACGAGAAGCGTCCCGGCGAGTAGCCGCGTGCCTTGCTCTCGGGCACGCTGGCAAACAGACTGCGCAGATCATCCCAGAGGCCGATGTACGTGGCGGGGTTCGAGCGCGGCGTGCGTCCGATGGGCGACTGGTCGATGTCGATGACTTTGTCGATGAGCTCGACGCCCTCGAGCTTCTTGTAGGGACCCACGGGACGGTTCGAGCGCTGGACGGCGTTCGTGAGCGCCGGTGCCAGCGTGTCGGTGACAAGCGACGACTTGCCCGAGCCCGAGACGCCCGTCACGACCGTCAGCGTGCCGAGCTGGATGGAGACGCTGACGCTGTGCAGGTTGTTCGCCGACGCGCCCGTGATCTTGAGCACGCCGCGATCCGGATGGCGGCGCTCCTCGGGCACCTCGATCATGCGCTCGCCCGTGAGATAGGCGCCCGTGATAGAGCCCGGCGTCTCCATGACCTGCTGCGGCGTGCCAGCCGCGATGACCTCTCCGCCGAGCTCGCCAGCGCCCGGCCCCATGTCGACGACGAAGTCAGCCGCCCGGATCGTGTCCTCGTCGTGCTCGACGACGATGACGGTGTTGCCCAAATCGCGCAGGCGCTGCAGTGTCGCGATGAGTCGGGCGTTGTCGCGCTGGTGCAGGCCAATGGACGGCTCATCGAGAATGTAGAGCACCCCCATGAGGCCGGCGCCGATCTGCGTGGCCAGGCGAATGCGCTGCGCCTCGCCGCCCGACAGCGTCGTTGCCGAGCGCGACAGCGTGAGGTAGCCAAGGCCCACGTCCACGAGGAAGCGCAGGCGCTCGATGATCTCCTTCACGATGCGCGCGCCGATGAAGCGCTCGCGCTCCGTGAGCTCGAGCGCCTGGAAAAATGCGAGGCTCTCGACCGTCGACATGCAGCACACGTCGTAGATGGACTTTCCGCCCACCGTAACGGCGAGTATCTCGGGCTTGAGGCGGGCGCCGTGGCACGTCGTGCACGGCTCGTCGCGGATGAACTGTTCGAGACGGGCGCGCATGTTCTCGTTCGTCGTCTCGTTGTAACGCTCGAATATGATGGAGGACAGGCCGGGAAACTCCGTGAACCAGTTCGTGTCACGCCCGTCACGCGTGTGGTAGTCGACGCGCACCTTTGTGGAGCCCAGGCCCTCGATGAACGCCTTCTGCACCTTGGCGGGCAGGTCTTGCCACGGCGTCGCGGGGTCGACACCCAGGTGGATGGCGACGGCGCGCAGCACCTGCGGGTAATAGTTTGACATTCCAAACACGCCGCCAAACGCGCTGTCGACCGGCTGGTCGGGATGGGCGACGAGCGCGCGTACGTCGATGACGCGACGCACGCCCAAACCGTCGCAGTCAGGGCAAGCGCCGTAGGGGGCGTTGAACGAGAAGTCGCGCGGCTGCAGGTCATCCATGGAGTGGCCGTGCTCAGGGCATGACAGCGCCAGCGAGTACTGCAGGAGCTGGCCGGGCAGGCCCTCTCCCTCCATGAGCCACACGAAGACGTTGCCCTCCGCCAGGTTCGTGGCGTTCTCGACGGCCTCGGCTATGCGGCCTAGAGAGTCGGCCCGCACAGACACGCGGTCGACGACGACCTCGATGTCATGCTTGAACTTCTTCTCGAGCGTAATGGGACCGTCGTCGAGCCGGCGCACCTCACCGTCGACGCGCACGCGCGAGAAGCCCTCTTTGGCGAGGTCCTCGAACAGCTTCGTATACTCGCCCTTGCGACCGCGCACGACGGGCGCGAGCACGAGCGCCTTGCGCCCCGCGGCGGCCTCGAGAATCTTGTCGGCGACCTGGTCCGTCGTCTGGCGCTCGATGACGCGCCCGCACTCGGGGCAGTGCGGCACGCCGATGCGCGCATACAGCAGGCGCAGGTAGTCGTAGATCTCCGTGACGGTGCCCACCGTGGAGCGCGGGTTGCGCGACGTCGTCTTCTGGTCGATGGACACGGCGGGAGACAGTCCCTCGATGGCGTCGATGTCCGGCTTGTCCATCTGGCCGAGGAACTGGCGCGCATAGCTCGAGAGCGACTCCACATAGCGGCGCTGGCCCTCGGCGTAGATCGTGTCGAACGCCAGGGAGCTCTTACCCGAGCCGGACAGGCCTGTGATGACGACGAGCTCGTCGCGCGGAATCGTCAGGTTGATGTCCTTGAGGTTGTGCTCGCGAGCCCCTCGGATGACGATGCTGTTCTGACCCACCTGGTCCCCCTCGCGGGCGCCCGCGCGCCCCTCGCCTACCCCGGGTGAACGACCGGGATCCCCAGTGTACGCATGGCATCGGCTTTGGGGGCGCTCGATGTGCCGTTTTGCACCCAGTCTCAAAATAAGAACATACGTTCGATTGAGGGCAGCGCGCGGCATCGAACGAGCAAAAGGCGCCGTCGTGAGTTTGGGGTGAAAATCGTGCAGCGCCGAGCCACTTTCCATCCCGCGTCTCGGGGTATACGGTATGACGCAGTGGACATACGACGCGCTCCACGGGGCGCCGACAAGGAGAGGGTGAGTGCACGCATGGCAGAAGAGCCGAACATGGTCAACAGGCCAAACCCCAAGAAGCTCGAGCAGAACAAGCGGACGAACATCAAGCAGGTCATCGGCATCATGTCGGGCAAGGGAGGCGTCGGCAAGTCGCTCGTGTGCGGCCTGCTCGCCTGTGACGCCCAGCGCCGCGGCTTGAAGGTGGGCATCCTCGACGCCGACATCACCGGGCCGTCCATCCCTCACATGTTCGGCCTCGACGCCCGCCGCGCCACAATGGACGGCGACCTCATCGCGCCCGCCGTCGCAGCGAACGGTGTCAAGGTCATGTCCGTCAACCTGCTCGTCGCAAACCCCGATGACCCCGTTGTGTGGCGCGGGCCCGTCATCGCCGGCGCTGTGTCGCAGTTCTGGACGGACGTTGCATGGGGCGATCTCGACGTGCTGTTCGTCGACATGCCTCCGGGAACGGGCGACGTGCCGCTGACCGTGTTCCAGTCGCTGCCCATCGATGGCGTCGTCATCGTGACCTCCCCGCAGGACCTTGTCGCCATGATCGTGAGCAAGGCCGTGAAGATGGCCAAGATGATGGACGTGCCCGTACTGGGCGTCGTCGAGAACATGAGCTACTTGGCCTGCCCCGACTGCGGCAAGCACATCAACCTGTTCGGCGAGAGCCACCTGGACGACGTCGCCAAGAGCTTCGGCCTTGACGTGCTCGCCCGCCTGCCCATCGACCCGAGCTTCGCCAAGCTGTGCGACGAGGGTCACGCCGATCAGATCCCCGACGTCGGCATCAACGCGCAGAACGTGCTCGACACCGGCGCGACGGCGCGCGTCAAGAGCGCCCTGGGCGGCGTGTGGTCGCTGTCGACCGACGCGCCGAACGAGCAGTAGTGGCCGCGCGCCACGTCGTCGTCGTAGGAGGAGGGGCGTCCGGCCTTGCTGCCGCCATCAGCGCGGCACAGGTCGGCGCCCGCGTCACCGTGCTCGAGGCCAGCGCCAAAGTGGGTCGGTCCATCCTGGCCTCGGGCAACGGGCGCTGTAACTTCGCCAACGCCGACCTCGCCCCCGTGCACTACAACGACGCCCCGTTCGTCGCCTCCGTCATGGGCGACGACCCGCTTGCAACCATCCTCGCCTTCTTTGACGGCCTCGGACTGTGGTCGTGCGCCGACAGCGAGGGGCGCCTGTTCCCCCGCTCGCGCGCCGCATCCTCCGTGCTCGACGTGCTGCGCGCCCGCCTGGCCGACCTTGGCGTTGACATTGAGGTCGAAACGCGCGCCTGCGGGCTCGAGCGTCTGGCAGGCGCCGACGACCCCGAAAAAAGCCCCGCATGGCGCGTTCAGGTGGAGAAGGGCCGTCCCCTCGAGGCGAACGCCGTCATCTGGGCGGCAGGCGGCGGGACGGCGAGCGTTCCATGCAGGCAGCTCGGCATCCCCCGCATCGAGGAGACGCCTGCCCTGTGCCCGCTTGCCACGAAGCGCGGACCCATCAAGGGGCTCGACGGCGTGCGCGCCCAGTGCGAAGTCTCGCTCGTCGCCGACGGCAGCACGATCGCGCGCAAGGCAGGCGAGGTGCTGTTCCGTCCCTACGGAGTCTCAGGTATCGTCATATTCGACCTGTCGCGTCTCGCGCAGCCCGGCGACACCCTTAACCTTAACTTCATGCCAACCTTGAGCCTTTCGAGCCTTACCTCAAAGCTCGAGGATCGACTCATCCTCTGGAAAAAGCGCTGCTCTTCCCCCGAGGGGCGCCTTCACTTCCTCGACGGCGCCCTGCATCCCCTGCTCGGGCGTCGCTGCATGGAGAATGCCTGCGGCGATAAGGGCGAGCGCGAAATAGACCCTGCGACTGTCGCGCAAGAAATACTCGAGTTCAAGTTAAAGGTAAAAGGTACGGCCGACGAGGCCCATGGGCAGGTGACGCGCGGGGGCATGGCAACGAGCGCCTTCGACACGCACACGCTACAGTGCTCTGCCGTGCCCGGGTTTTACGCATGCGGCGAGGCGCTTGACGTCGACGGCGCGTGCGGAGGGTACAACCTCGCGTGGGCCTGGTGCAGCGGCCTTGTTGCCGGAGAGTCGGCAGCCCTAGGCGATGAGGAGTCAGCATGATCGAGATCCGCAACCTGTCGCTGCCCTTGTCGGGCGGCGCCGCCTCAGGCAAGAGCTACGATCTCAGGCGCCTTCGCGCGGCCGTCGCGCGCAAGCTCGGGTGCAAGCCCGAGAACCTGCGCGAGTGCGCCGTCGCTCGTCGGGCCGTGGACGCGCGCAAGAAGTCGGACGTCCATTTCGTCGTGACCGCCCACGCCAGCGTCGACGGGCTCACCGACGAGCTCGTCGTGGCACGCGCCCGCTCCAAGGACGTCGTCGTCTGGGATCCGCGCCCGCTCAACCTGCCGCACCTGCCCGGCGGTCTCTCCAGCGACGCCGAGCGCCCCGTCGTCGTAGGCGCAGGCTGTGCCGGTCTGTTCTGCGCGCTCGCCCTGGCAGAAGCCGGCTGCGCCCCCCTGCTCGTCGAGCGCGGAGACGACGCCGACACCCGCAGCTCCGCCGTTGCGCGCTTCAACGAAGGCGGCGACCTCGACACCGAGTGCAACATCCAGTACGGGGCGGGCGGCGCGGGCACGTTCTCTGACGGCAAGCTCACGACGGGCACGAGTTCGCCGTCCATCCCCTGGGTCATCGACGCCTTCATTGCGGCAGGCGCCCCTCTCGACATCGCGTGGGAGGCGCACCCCCACATCGGCAGCGACTGCCTGCCTCGCGTCGTCGACGCGCTCGTTGCCCGCATCCGTGCCGCAGGCGGCGAGGTGCGCTTCCGCACGCGCATGGACGAGATCGTCATCGAGGGTGGGCACGTCGCAGGCGTGCGCCTGAGCTCGACGGCACGCCCCGGCGAGCCTGGCGAGGGAAGTACGGAATTCGTTTCCGCCTCGCGCGTCGTACTTGCATGTGGCCACTCGGCGCGCGACGTGTATGCGAACCTCGTCGCGTCCGGCATCGAGCTCGTGCGCAAGACGTTTGCCATGGGCGTACGCGTGGAGCATCCGCAGGTTGACATCGACCAGGCACAGTACGGCCGTCTCGCCGACCACCCGAGCCTGCCTCCCGCCGAGTACAAGCTCTCGTGCCATCTGTCCGACGGGCGCGGCGTCTACACGTTTTGCATGTGTCCCGGTGGCTCCGTCGTCGCTGCAGCGAGCGAGGCCGGAGGCGTCGTCACGAACGGCATGAGTGACTTCGCCCGCGCCGGCGTCAACGCGAACGCGGCGCTGCTCGCCAACGTCACGCCTGCGGACCTGCCCGGAGACGACCCCCTCGCCGGCGTTGAGCTGCAGCGCTCCTGCGAGCGGGCAGCATTTGAGCTCGGAGGCGGAGACTACCGCGCCCCCGCTCAGCTGCTCGGCGACTTCCTCGCCGGACACGCCAGCTCAGGCGGCATGGGCACCGTGCACCCCACGTACCCGCGCGGCGTCACCTGGGGCAGCGTCGAGCCAGCCTTGCCGCCTTACGTCGCTGAGGCCTTGCGCGCCGGCATTCCGCAGCTCACGCGACGCATGCCATGCTTTGGCATGGGCGAGGCCGTGCTCACGGGCGTCGAGACGCGCTCGAGCGCCCCGGTACGCATCCCGCGCGGGGACAATCGACAATCCACGCAGGTCGCGGGGCTCTATCCCTGCGGCGAGGGCGCGGGCTACGCCGGAGGCATCATGAGCGCCGCAACGGACGGCATCGCAACGGCGTGCGCGCTGGCCAGCGACATAGAGGCCTCTCGCTCTTAGAGCACCGTATGCCCAAGGTCGCGCTGCAACAGCGACCTCGGGCACATCTCCTCTCCCAAAAATGTCGTCGCCCAAACGTCGGCCATGCGCTACGATAGCGCCCGGATCCCAGTCTCGCCCCATCGACCCGCAGAGGAGATGACCGCCCATGTTCCCGATGACCGATGACGAGTTTGAGGCGGTCATCTCCGAGGCTCTCGACGAGATGCCCGAGCGCTTCGTGCGTGCGCTGGACAACGTAGGCATCGCCATGCAGGACGAGCCCGACGACGACCAGCTCGACATTGCAGAGTACGGCACATCGGACGAGGAGAGTGGCGAGCTACTCGGCCTGTACGAGGGCCTGCCGCTTACAGAGCGCGGCGTCGACTACGGCAGCTTCGGCGCCGACGCCCCCGACGTCATCACGATATTCAAGGGCCCGCACGAGCGCAGCTTCGACTCGCGCGCCCAAATCGTCTCTGAGATCAAGAAGACCGTCATCCACGAGATCGGCCACTACTTCGGCCTCGACGAGGAGCAGCTCCATGCGATGGGCTACTAGATGTACAACGACCACCGGTGCCGGTGGGTCTTCATCCCGAGCCTCGCGCACATCCCGCGCCGCCGTCCGCGAGGCAGGCGCTTCCCGATTCTCCCCTGGCGACGCCGCCCTACTCGCCGCCGTCGTGCTGAGCGTGGGCCTATTCATCGCCTATCCCCTGGCGTGCATCATCCTCAAGAGCTTCGAAGGGCCTGACGCCCACCCGACGCTTGCCCTCTATGCCTCCGTCTTTGACGACTACGGCCATCTCATCGCCAACAGCGTATTCGTCGGCCTGCTCGCCGCCGTTTTGAGCACAGCTGTCTCCGTGCTCGTTGCCGCCGTCGTGCGTTTCGGCCCGAAATGGGCCTCTCGCCCGCTCATGGGCATGTTGCTCGTCAGTCTCATCTCGCCGCCGTTCATCGCCTCGCTCGCATTCATCGAGCTGTTTGGCAGGCGCGGCCTCATCACGTTCTCGCTGCTCGGCATCGCGGGCAACCCGTACGGCTGGCACGGCATCGTCGCCATGCAGGTACTATTCTTCACGGCGCTCAACGTCATCCTTCTCATGAGTGTGCTCGACAAAGTTGATCCCGACGTGCTGCGCGCCGCCCGGGACCTCGGCACACCCATGCGCTCCGTGTTCTGCTCTGTCGTGCTGCCTATGCTGCGCCCGTCGCTGCTCGTGTGCCTGCTGCTGACGTTCGTGCGCTCCCTGGCCGACTACGGCACGCCCGTCGTCATCGGCGGACGCTTCGAGACGGTGTCGACCGAGATATACATGCAGATCATCGGCTATTCCGACCTGCCGGCAAGCGCCGTGCTCAATGTACTTCTGCTTGGCGTCTCCGTCGTTGTGTTCGTGTGTTACGCCAGGCTCACACAGCGCTCCGAGCGCCTCGTGGCCACGTCGTCGCGTGTCGCGGGAACGGCAGAGGGCGCGCACCTTGCATTGTGCGGTCCGTTCGGCGTGGCATGTTATGCGGCGGCTGCACTGTTCTTCCTGCTCATGGCCCTGCAGTACCTCACGATCTTCTACACGGCGTTCACGAAAGGACTGGGCTTCAACGCCAAGTTCACCCTCGACAACCTCTATCACATGCTCGACTTCAACCTCACGTCGTTCGGGCGCAGCGTCACATATGCGCTCATCGTGGCCGTCGTGGGCTCCGTGCTCGGCGCGCTCATCGCGTACTACCACCGCTGGCGCCACGTACGCGGTGGCAGCGCGCTCGACTTCATCGTCACGATGCCGTACATGCTGCCCGGAACGTGCTTCGGCCTCGGCTACATCTTGGCGTTTAACTCAGCGCCGATGAAGCTGACGGGAACGGCGGCCATCATCGTCCTCAACATGGTGTTCAAACAGCTCTCCATCACGACGAAGGCGTTCGGAACGTCATTTGCGCGCATATCACCCGAGCTGGGCATGGCTGCGCGCGACCTGGGCGCCTCGAGACTCGGCGTGCTGCGCGACGTGCTGGCGCCCAACGTGCGTTCCGCCTTCGCCGTCAGCTTCGTCAACAACTTCTCGACAGCCATGATCACGATCGGCGCCGTGCTCTTCCTCGTGTCGCCTGGCCACAAACTCGCCGTGTTCGAGTTGTTCGACGCCCTGTCGACGGGCAAGTACGGCGAGGCGGCTATGATCTCGTGCTTCATCATCGTGCTGACAGTGCTCGTCAACGTCGTGTTCTCGACCCTCATCCTTCGTCGCGGGAGGCGCTAGACCATGTACCTCGAGCTTAGAGGCATCTACAAGTCGTTCGGCACCACGCCCGTCGTACGCAACCTCTCGCTGGGGGTCGAGCGCGGCGAGCTCGTGTGCCTGCTGGGATCGTCGGGCTGCGGCAAGACGACGACGCTCAAGATGATCGGCGGCTTTCTGGCGCCCGACGCCGGGCAGATCCTCATCGACGGGCAGGACGTCACGCGCATGCCGCCCGAGCGCCGGCCCGTGTCGACCGTCTTTCAGTCGTATGCGCTGTTCCCGCACCTCTCCGTCGTGCAGAATGTCGCTTACGGGCTCAAGTACCGCCACGTCGGCAAGCGTGAGGCGCTCGCGCAGGCAGCGGCATGCCTCGAGACCGTGGGTATGGCCGCGTACGCCGATGCACGCGTCGACGAGATTTCCGGAGGCCAGCAGCAGCGCGTGGCCCTGGCACGCTCGCTCGTGCTCAAGCCCAAGGTACTGCTGCTCGACGAGCCGTTCTCCAACCTGGACGCCCGCCTGCGCGTGCGCATGCGCGAGGAGGTGAAGGCCATACAGCGCGACTCGGGCGTGACGATGGTCTTCGTGACGCACGACCAGGAGGAAGCCATGGTGTTGGGCGACCGCCTTGCGCTCATGAGCGAGGGCGCCATCCGGCAGGTTGGGGCCCCCGAGGACGTGTACGGGCGACCGGCCGACGAGTTCTGCGCCACGTTCATGGGGACGGTGAACCGACTGCCGGCAGGCGACGCGGGGATGGTCGCGTTTCGGGCCGAGGACGTCGACCTTGAGGCGGGCGGCCCCTATCACGGCACGGTTGTCGGCAGCGAGTTTCTCGGCTTCTACCGGCAGTACCGCATCTCCGTGGCAGGCGCCGGCGACGCGCCAACAATGGTGCTCGCCCGCACGGGCCGACGCGCGGCGCTGCAGGTCGGAGACGCCGTGACGTTTGGCATCCACGAGGAACTGCGCATCGGGAGCGACGCCGACTAGCGCGTGTCAGACGACCAGGCGGGAGACGGTTCTTGCCAGAGACGCACGCAGCACGCCGCCCGCTTGGCCGTCCGACACGTGCGCACAAACGGCGAGCCGGATGTGATTCAGAAACATGGCATCGAAAGGAGCTCGTACAGATGGAGACGACACGTCGTCAGTTCATCGCCGGCGCCGCCGTGGCGCCCTTTATTGCAGGGAGCATCGCCCTCGGGCTGTCCAGCCCCGCCCTGGCCTCCGAGAAGGCGGCCTCGAGCGGCGCTGACGCCAAGAGCGGGTCTTCTTCCGCCGACCTGGGCCCTGCGCCCGACGCGAGCAAGACGCTCAAGGTCATCTGCACGAACGAGTCGTACAAGGCGCTGTTCGACAAGTACACCTCCGAGCGTGGCCCGAAGGTCGAGTTCATCTCCATGTCCTCGGGCGAGGCGCTCTCGAAGCTCAAGGCCGAGGGCGGTACGCCGGCAGCCGACCTGTGGTTTGGCGGCGGAATCGACTCGTTCATGGACGCCAAGGCAAACGACCTGCTCGAGCAGGTCAACTTTGACGCGGCGGCCGACTTTGCCGAGGGCTTCAAGGACGAGGACAACTACTGGTTCTCGAAGGGCGTCACCGTTGTGGGCTTCATCGCCAACAACGACATCCTGAAGAGCATCGGCGTCGAGGCGCCCAAGAGCTGGGACGACCTCACGAAACCCGACTATGCCGGCGAGGTCCTCATGAGCAACCCCGCCGTCTCCGGCACGAACTACGCCGTCGTGGCGGCGCTGCTGCAGACGAAGGGCGAGGACGCCGGGTGGGAGTACTTCACGGCGCTCAACGAGAACATCCCCTACTACTCCAAGCGCGGCGCCGACCCGGCCACGAAGACGGCGGCCGGCGAGGTGGGCATCGGCATCACCTACATCGACGGCACGCTCGACGAGCTGCGGGAGAACGCTGACCTGAGCATCATCTACCCCTCTGACGGCATGCCCTACATGCCTGACGGCGTCGCCGTGTTCAAGAACGCCGACAACGTCGAGGCAGCCAAGGACTTCATCGTGTGGCTCATGAGCAGCGACGAGAACTGGCAGTTCCTGGCGCAGATCGACAAGAAGAACACCTGCCTGCTCGTCAAGCCCAACATCGCAGGCCTCGAGCTCGACTTCGACGCCACGCAGCTGCTCAAGGAGGACCTCTCCAAGTTCGGCACGGAGCGCGAGGCGACGCTCGAGAAGTGGAAGACCCTCACAGACGGGAAGAACGCCGAGTAGGGGGTGCGCGAGAAGAGCCGAGTGCGCGGGCCGCGGGGCGCGGGATGCCTCGCGGCCCGCGGCCGGCTTGGGGGCGCCTGGGGGGGCGCGGGGAGGACGCCTGCCTGCTACAAAAACGCGCCTCATGAAATGGCGTGCTACAAATTAGCGCGATAGGGGATGCGGCAGATTTCTTGGACCAATCCTACACCGGCAGGCCCAGCCTCGCCCTCCTGCCGTCGATCGTCTCGTAGCGGGTCCGGGTGCGC